>CAMWJV010000016.1 GCA_947174665.1 uncultured Lachnospiraceae bacterium | reverse complement strand
GGATGATACAGATGAAAAAGATCACCACGGATACAATGAACTGCAGGCGTGCAAGATTCATAAGTTCTTCTGACAGCTGCCCGAACATCATTTTCTTGGCATCCTCAATATCAGCGCCTCTGCCTCCTATGACAGCCTCGGAATATGCCTTATATCTCTCATGAAAATGCATTTCAACCCGTGAAATGAAAATCATGCTTGCCGTAATATTGGTGAACATGGCAAGACAGGTTGCCATATCGTAAGTCGGCATACAGATAAACCCGCCTTTTACTTCCATCCGCATATCCGTAGACCAGAAAACAAAGTTATGGACATACATGCCCACCGTATAGAGCGTATTCGTAATGGTCAGCTGCCAGTGGCTTTTAAAGTATTCCAGCACATCCCGGTATTTCCCGCTGTTCTGCCGGAAATAACTCTTTATCAGGGCCAGTTCCAGACAGCCGATCACCATGAAGCCAACCGCCAGCGAGACCACCATGCTGTAGATCACATCTGCTCTAAACAGCTTTACCAGCACCAGGGAAAACAGGATTGCAACCGTCATACCTATCAGGAAAAATGTGGAAATCTTTTTGTAATCCTTGCATATGGACAGATACAGCATGGAATAAAATACCAGAACAAGGCTCACATATCCGCAGTAACTGATAAAGACAAAAAACAATTCCACTCCCAGCAGATACTCACGAATACAAAAAGGAATCCCCACCAGACTGCTCAACAGGATATTCAACATCAGTCCCACGAAATAACAGGGCAAAATATCATCATAGGTTTCATTGTAGATCACATCCGAGAGATATCTTGACAGCACTGCATTAAAGGGTGCCGCCGTAGTAAGGGCAAAAATGAAAATGTACAGCACCGTGCAGGAGCACAGTTCCCTGGATGCGTAATCAAGCTTTGAGTAACCCAGCAGCTTCTGCATGATAATTACTGCGCCAATAACCAAAAACATAGGTGCAATGGTTATGACCATACTGTAGCCGAACCCTATCAGGTTAGTGGTAATGGTATTCTTGCTGAATATTCTGTTTAATCTCACGCCAATGCCTGCCATGCCCGTCTCTCCTTACCTTTCGTGCGGATCCTTCACCGGAAAATTCCTAATCCTCTATATCAAAATCTTCCATATCCAAATCTACTACGTCATAATCATCAGCTCTCCTGATTGTTGTATCAAAATCATCTATAATGAATTCTTCTTCATCAAAATCCGCCATTTCCGGTGCATCTTCATCATAATCAGCCGCCTGAACGATTTCTTCCTCATAAATGACTTTTTCCGGATTCTCCATCTCCGGGACGTCATCTCCGTAACCATCCGCCTGCGATGTTTCGTCCTTCGAATCTTCATCCTCGGAATATCCGCTGTCATCATCACCCGGCCAGAGTTTTCCATAATCCCATCCTATTTTTGTATAAAGATCTTCATAGGTTTCAATCATCTGGCCCAGCTGGTAGCCCTGCTTCAGCCTGGCATAACCGCACTCTCCCATAGATCTTCTCATCTCCGGAGAATTGGCAAGATCCCGGATTGCCGCCGTTATTTCCTCCACATTCATGATATGTGTCAAAATACCCGCAGCCCCCAGGTCATCTCCCTCTCCGTAAATGAGCCCTCGGCAATTTCCCACATCCGTAGCAATCACAGGTTTTTTGGCAGCATAACCCTCCAGAATAGTCAGCGGCTGCCCCTCACTGATACTGGTCAAAATCGTAAAATCCATTCTGCCCAGGTATTCCCTCACATTAATACGCCCGGTGAAAATCACATCCTTTACGCGCATGGCCTCCACCAGCTGATAACACTCCTCCGCATATTCCTTGTCTTCATCGACAGGTCCCATGATCCACAGCTTTAATGCAGGGTTCTGCTCCTTCGCAAAGGCAAAAGCCCTGATCATGGTCTTGACATCCTTGATTGGCGCCACACGGAGCACTGCCCCGATATTAATATAGCCCTCGTCCTCCGGCTGCTTTCCCGGAATATCAGCAAAACGGCTCATGTCGATACCGTTTGGAGTAACCTTCGTTTTTTCCTCAGCACATCCCAAACCCAGCTGTAATTGTCTGGCATGCTCATAGAGACAGGTGACCTTGTCGGCTCTCTCATAAGCCAGACGGGACATTTTCCGGAACTGATCAATCCATACGTTTTTGTAAATGCCCTCCACCCAGCTCGCCTTCAGCAGTTCCTCTTCTCTCTCTCTGGTATAAATTCCATGCTCAGATATCAAAAGGCCGCTCCGGTAAAAGTGCTTTGCCATACTTCCCAGCACCCCTGCATATCCGGTCGCCACACAGTGATAAATATCCGCTTTCGGAAGCGGTGTCTGCAAAATCAGGAAAAGCGGCATATAGATTGAACGCATGGTCCAAAGAAAATCCGAAAAAACAATGAGCGGATACCTCCTGTGATAGCACTCCTTCACGATATTTAAGAAATCTGCTCCCATCAGCAGGTCATCAACGGAAAAACGCTTTTTCTGGAACATGGTAAATACGGTGTTCCAGTCCACATCCTCATCCAGCAGGATACTTCTCAGCGCCTTGTATTCCTCTTTATTCAACTGGGTTCTCTTCCCGCTCTTACGCTTATGCCCCCAGTCAAGGTCCTCCAGATATGCTTCATATACTTCCGTAACATTATCCGGCAACTCGTATGCAAATTCCCCACTCTGAGAACGCTTGGAGACAATGGCGAGAACAGAAAACTCCACCTTGGGAAATGCCCTTATCAAACTGTGAATCCAGCTGGACACCCCTCCCACAACATAAGGGTAACAGCCCTCTGCTATAATACATACTTTCAAAGCAATCCTTCTCCCTTTGTAATTTCACTTAAGAAAAATAGAACCATGTCTGTCCTTCTTCTTTTTCAAGATCTATCTGCACAGTAGAATTCATGGCATGAATCAGATAGATATCATCCTCCAGCCTGCTGTATTCTCCGCCACGAATATCCTTTATCGACTCTCCATGAGTCCGCAGAACAAACCACGCTTCCTGTACCCCCTGGACTTTCAGCGTGATGGTATCTGAATCTCTGTTCTGAGAATAGCCAAGATTCAGGAAATTACGTACTCGCCCGTCACTCTCTGTCAATGTGGTGCTCTCAAAACTGTTTTGTCGGCCCCAGTAAGTATTTATATTGCTGGAAATTATTTCAAAATAATTCTCCCATTGCTCATCCTTTGACTCAGGCCACATCGCCGGTTTTAAATCCAGCAGAAGATTATAATATCCTAATGCCGTTTCCAGACTTCTCCTCTGCAAGTCTGTCGTATAGCTGTAGCTTTCCGCATATCCGGTGACACTCTGAACCGTAACCGCCTGATCATAATAAGAAATCAGACTTTCCCCCTGATGATAATCGGTTACCACTGTCCTCACGTCCGCCAGGCTTCCCTGATTCAGCGCCTCCTGCTCTTCCTCGTCCAGTTTCTCACCTGCATAATATGCCGTAAACCGGTACGCTGCGGCGTTCTGTTCCCAAAATGTACCGTCTCTATCCAATTTTTCCGCCAGCGTCACATTCCTTCTGTACTCGAGAGTCTGTCCTGCCTCCCCGTCAATTTCCTTCATCTGCTTCAGGAAAAAAACCACATTATCATTCAGTGGCTCATAATCATCCTTATAGTCATACTGTGCCATCAAACACATAGTAAGCTTCCTCTGACTTTGCTCCGAGAGAGCATACAAACCGGGCCACATAACATCCTGCTGTACAACATTAGGACTGCGGCTGTATAATTCCATAATCTTTTCCGCGTTTTCATTCGCGAAACACGGAAAACCATCAACTGTAATGTTCTCTGCATTTATAACGGGATACAGATAATAATCCTTCCATTCGTAGCAAAAGGCGTCCAAAATTCCTAATCCCGCAAGCTGCGTCATGTAATCACCGTTTACCGCAAACACAAGCGTTCCCTTGTAGCTGCTTCTCCAGATGACGGGCGGAAAATATTCCCTGTCTATTTCATCCTCGTCAAACAGCCCCGTCATATAAACTTTTGTACCTACACCCAGCTTATACCAAGGCAAGGTCAACTCCATATCCTGAAGTTCTCTCTGCTTTTCAGTCATGTCCTCCGTGACCTTGTAAACGGCTTCCCCACCCAACAGAAAACCTGAATACATCTGAAGTCCCTCCGTCTCTACGGACAAAGCCTCCACGTCTTCAATTCCCAACATCTTTTGCAGTCCCTTACATTCCTGCATTTTAATAGCCTCCGGCAGCCGGACAAACACTATTGTGATGCCATAATCCGCCAACTCCTGCAGCATCTCCTCCTGTTGCGGAAGCTGAAGAAGAGTACCGTCAATCAAGAGCATTTCTGTCTTTCTTTCCTCTAATGCTTCCGGCATCTGCTCAAGACTGTCTGCAAAAGTAAGGCTATGCTTTGTATACAGGCACCACTGGCTTACCACATTGGCCAGTTCTCCCCTGGCTTCTCCCAGAAAAAGGATTTCCGGCACATCGGCCCTCCCGGCAGCCTCCCACCGCTCCTCACCTGACAGAACTGTATCCTCAGCATATTTATTTATGTCATAAACATTCCCGCTCTCCCTGAACAGCAAAAAGAACTGGAACATGAAAAAAAGCACTGCCATCATGATGCATATACTGAAAAAGTTGCGAAAAGATACCATCCCTGTCCCCTTCTTCATACTCATTGAAATACCCTGATAAGCTCAAGCATCTCATGATCCAATACCACTGAGGAATGCTTCAGCTCATCGATCACTTCGAAAAACTTACGTTTCTGTCCGCTGTTAAAGTACAGTTTCAACAGGCAGGAAAAAGTAGCCAGGGTATTGGGATAATGATATTCCGCTCTCTCGCACCACTTTTCACTGCTGTCAAAATCCTCCAGTTCCAGATATCTGAGACTGACTGCCTCGTATCTCGCGCTGGTCATGCGGCCCCTGTCCTTATTGTACAAAAGCTCACAAACCTCACCCATAATACCCACATAGCGCTCCTGCTCCAGCTCCGTAAATACGTGCTGTACCAGCACCTGATCCATGTAATCTATCAACGCTTCCGCAAGCTCCAGCTGCTCCGTCTCATTTTCCATAATAAGATTGTACTGCTTCTGTACATTGGCCCTGAAATCATTCAGCGCATCCTGAAGCACGCTGGCGGCATAGTGGGCAGTCTCCGTATCCTCACTGTTTAACGCCAGCATAATGGAAGCCAGCGATTTCTGAATATCCCCGCGCACCACGTTCATCATCAGTCCGCGGAGATTGTCAGTATCCGTAATCTCGATTGCCTCCTCCAGCGGAACCAGATTACTCTCTCGCTCCTCCTCCGCATGGATAAAAGTTCGCTTCCTTTCCTTGCTGAACACAACATCCTCCAGGCTCACAGGCTTGGAAAAGAAAAGACGGTAAAACAGATGAGCCGAGGCAAAAAACAAGGGCCCCACCAGCGGACAGAGAATCATGACCAGCCCGCGGATCATGCAGCTTCGACTTTTTTTCTGCTTCCGGAACAGATTCCAGGCCAGGTAAATCAGGACGATAAGCAAATTTCCCCCAAGAAGCAGACACAATATAATCTGATTTGTCGTCAATCTTACCACGCCCTTTCTCTTCAAATCTTCTGTGTAAAGAAGCTCTGCCCTGCAGAGTTTCCACGAACCCTTGGTAAGAATCGCTTAAGCGATTCTTCCGGACGAGGCTTATATTTTCTTAGGCGGCTCATGCCGAATGCAATTCGGCAGACGCCTTAGAAAATCTCCTCACCCTTAGCCGTTTGCAACAATGTTGCTCTCATAGCCAAGCTCTGCAAATCGTCGAATAACATACTCAGCATCAGTTCCGTTCGTATTAGCAAGCAGAGTGTAAAACCTGCCATCCTCCAATGTACCGATATAATCCGACTGACGGAGCTTGCCGGTCAAAAGCTTTGCCGCCTCCATATAGTCGTTTCCTTCCACCTTTACCGCCAACAGAGTACATTCCGTCAGCCCTCTGTTTCTGGCTGTCAGATACGCCTTCACCAGCGTCTGGAAGGCTTCCGTCTTCAGCGTCTGCGTTCCGGCCTCATAGCGCTGTTCTTCAAGGGCCACCAGATAGCGGTTTGCCCGCAGTACGGCGTTCTGAATCAATGCACTGATGACTACAAGCTGGTTCGCCTGTCCCAGCGTCATCCGCTCCCAGGGAATACCCCAAACCATGATGATCATCTGCATTTCATCGTTCTCAAAAATGGCGTTTGCCATCAGCGGAAAATGTTCTTCCATCTTCCGGTTTATGAATACCTTCCTCTGCACCAGCGTTTCATACAGCTCACCCATATTCGTATACTGAATAGAACCGCCCAGCTGGCGCGCCTTTGGCGAGGTGGAGGAAAACAGTCTTGCATATGCCCGGTTTGACACTGTATAGATAGCCACATCCTTACTCTTCATAAGCTTGCCCAGCATCTCCGCCGCATAAAACAGCACCTCCTCCGGGCTGTATTGATCCAATGCCGAGGTGATACTGTAAATTTTACCCACGCTGTCATTCTGGTTGACTATCTGTGTCTCCAGAGCCGCCTTCACGCGCACGTTACTGCTGTTAATGTCCTGAATATCCACAAGCTGCATGTCCAGAAATTCTCTCTCGCTCTGACTCTCCTGCTTCAGCTTTGTGATCTGGTCACGCATATAGCCCACTACCAGCCCCAGAATGAACAGCTGCGCTATCCACACATATGTATTGGCATCCAGCATGACCTCAAATGCAGATCGGCTGTACATCTGCCGGAAACAGTAGCCGGCCACCGAAAGAACAGCGGAAAGGGTGGCCTGATGCTGGCCGTAAACAATGGCAAACAATAAAACATACAACAGGTAAAAGTCCAGATTTGCAAAGTATTCACTGCCCACCGCACGGTTGTTCAGCATAAAGAAGGGAATAAACAATATAATATTTTCCGCAAAAGGAAGCATGGTTTTCAGCAGCCAGCCGACCCGATCCTTAATTTTGTCCCCCAGAGGCTTATCTGCTTCTCCCCCGTTCAAAAACATGTGGGATTTCTTTTTTATCTGCGCCGTTATTTTCTTGACAGTATTCTCTACCTCGCAGAAAAACGGGTTTCCGAATTCACTTTCATATAATGCATCCGAAAGAATGACTCTGCTCTCCTGCCCCTGTGCAGGAATCAATTCCAGAGGTTCTCCCCAGACCTGACATATCATATCCGCCAGAGAAGTTTCAGTCATTTCCCTCATAGAAGACAGATTATAGATAGAATATCTGTGCTCACTGCACATAGCCAGACGGTTTACAAACTCCACTGCATCCGTCACATAAAGAAGGGAAAACACACGATTCTCTCCCACTGTAATACGCTTATTTTCCAGTGCCTCAAGGCACATACGGCTGCAGATGTCCCTTGCATCCCTGCGGTTCTCCGGAATGCCGTATACATGATCCAGCCTCAGAACAATAATGTCCTTCCCACAGTTCTTTCGGTAATTTTCACACAGTTCCTCCCCCTGGGACCAGACCATCCCGGGGATTCCTTCCGGTGTCACGGGCTCCGTCTCCCCTATGTTCTCAGGATAATCTCCCCCATACACGTCCTGAGTGGAAAGATACAGAAATCTCCCCTCTGTATACTGGGAGTACGCCATGAGTATATTCATCAGGCTGTTGGAATATCGAACTGCCTCCCGCTCCACGCCCTGGCCGGTCCATTTAAAGTTTGTGTCATATGCGCCCATAAAAACAGTAAGTTCCGGCCGGACACTCTCAAAAATCTCCTTCAGGCTGTCGCTTTCATACGGAAAATTATATTTTTCAAATGCGTGCTGATAGGAGGCCTTTCCATAACGGTCCCCCGTCAGCAGAGATATTCTGTGTCCCTCTTTATTTAATTTAATAATCAGATTATTGATCAGATTACCCGCTCCGCCAATCAGCAATATATTCATATTTTTTCTACCGTACCCCCGCTGCAGTTTATTCCTTACCCGATAACAATCCCCTGTGCCTCCAGACCCGCCAGAAAACCACGCACATCCGTCAGTGCGCTTTCCCTGTCAATCCGATACCGACTGCTCATCTGTTCCGCAACAGCTTCCTCTTTCATCCCCTGCTGTAACAATTTCCAAATTTCCGCCCCTGCCTGATTCAGCGAAAGCGGAGGCTTCCTGTTCTCCGGACCCTGCATCATATCAAGCAGCCAATAACAGCCTGCTGCATGTCTCAGCTGCCACCGTTCCGGTTCCTTTATTCTTTTCTCTTCCACACCATTATTCTCCAGTCAGCCACCCCGCATTAACTCATTGTCCGGGGGAATAAAATAATAATTATATTATAGCATAAACTCACGATTTTGCAACTATTCCGTACTCCTGAATCAAATTGTGCAATTTTTTCATCGCTTTATCGATTCCGCCCACTTCATCAATAATTCCTTGCTTTACAGCCTCCTCACCCACAAGTATGGTTCCCATGTCTTTAGTCAGCACCCCTGTCTCCATCATCAGCTGCTCCAGCTTTTGTTTATCCGCCTTGCAATGGCCGCATATAAAGCCTGTAATCCTGTCCTGAATCAGCTTGAAATAGTCGAAGGTCTGTCTCACTCCGATCACCATACCGCTCATACGAACCGGATGGATAACCATAGTTCCCGTCGGCACAATATAGGAATAATCCGTGCTCACCGCAATCGGAACTCCAATGGAATGGCTTCCTCCCAGCACCAGCGAGACCGTCGGCTTGCTTAAGGACGCTATCATCTCCGCAATGGCAAGTCCCGCCTCCACATCACCCCCCATAGTATTCAGCAGTACCAGTACACCCTGAATGTCGCTGCTGTCCTCAATTGCAGCCAGGCTTGGCAGAATATGCTCATATTTTGTAGTCTTAGAATTATTGTTGAGATTGTCATGCCCTTCTATTTCCCCGATGATCGAAATCAGATGAATATTTTCCAGCTGATTATTCTCATCCAGCGTAGCCTGCCCTGTCTTTTCAATCCTCTCATCCCTGTGCTGCTCCTTTTCAATCTGTGTGCCTTTTTTTTCTTCCGACATTTTTCCCTCCGTTTCTGCACTGCATACCAAACCGGTAAAACCGAATTATCAAACCGTCCGATTGTGCTCACTGCGCCGACAATATGATAAAGGAGTGCATTCGCACTCCCTTATCATCATCTCCATATTCAGAAAAAAAATGCAGATCAGATGTCGAAATCGTCTTTCTCATCCACATCCAGATCGAAATCATCCTTTCCCGCCGGAACGTTTACACCATAATCCAGCTTCTTCCTTATATGTTTTTTCGGAAGAGGCAGCGGGTTCTCAATCAGTTTAACCTTCCTGGGTTGCGGAGCAGCTTCGCCGTCTGTTTGCGGAACGGCATCTGCCTCCCTATACTGCTGTGAAACAGTCTCTCCGCCCGAAGCAGCCTCCCTGTCCTGCTGCGGTACGACTGCCGATACATTCAGTGAGCCGGCCGCTGCGGATATCTGCGCCACCACCTGCGCCGGCTTTACCGCACGAATACATTCCTCAACAGCGATTCCCGCCATGATTGCTAAAAACAGATACATATAAAGTCCCATGGGCACCTCCTCCGTAAAAATACCGAAACAGCCTGCAGACACCAGAATGATCAACAGTAAGATCCACGCTTTCATATGATCGCTCCGTCTGTCTCTCCAAAACGAAAACATGCCCAGCGTCAGAACACAAAATAGAATAAAATATTCTGCCATGGCTTCCGTCAATGTTCCCGGCACATCCACCGAAACAGGCAGCCTTAACTCCAGCGGACGGTACAGCTGAAACCACCCGGTCAGCGCATCCGTGAAACTCTTTCCGCTTATCAGAAAATCGGCCAGCGCACAGCTGACAAACCCTGCTCCGGCCCCCAGGAAACAGAGTAAAAGACACTTCAGTCTTCTGCCGGTTCCAGGCACTTCCTCCTCAGAAAAAATGACCGCTGCGGAAATCAAAAGCAAAAGACATCCCGCCACATCCAGATAACTGACAACAGAAATCGCGAGCCCCACAGCTGTAAATCCCCACAGGCTTTTTTTTGCCCTTGCCGCCGTTACAGTCAAAAGCAGGGCCGCCGACCAGAGAAAAAGATACAACATGGCCGGAGACAGATTGGTTGCTGCCTCCAACAGATAGGAAGAAACCATGCCAAACCCAAGCATTACAATTGCAGCAATATTTCCCGCAAACTGCCTGACGGCAAAATATAAGAGCAGCAATGCGCTCATCTGCAGCAGAATCTGCGCCCACACCGCAACTGTCAGCTTATTGCCCAGAAAATAAAACAATCCATGAAGCATCTGAATATAAATATAGACAGCGCCGTGAGCAAATTGCGGAATCTCCTCCTCAAATACCATGACCGCAAGCTCATAATACATATTTCCTTCCACTGCGTCTCCTATTTCCCGAATCCTCAGCACAAACCCTGTTGCCAGAAGGAGCACTGTGAAAGTCGCCTCAATCACAGTCCGCATGGAATGCTTCCTGCCGTCTGCCCCGGAATATTTTGGCACGAAACGATGTATCAGGTATACTCCTGCCCCCGCCACTATAATATACAGAGCGCAGGCAATGGTCCCTATATAAATTTCTATCTCCATGGAATCGCATACCGCATCCGCCAGGCATACCAGCCCCACCTCTGCCGTCACTGCGTAAAAAACCCACAGCAGATAGCTTAATACATTTTTCTTCCAACTCATAACCGTATTCCTATTTTTCACCTTTGGTGAAAATTTCGCCTTTGGTGAAAATTTCACCGGAGGATAAAATTTTCTCAATGTTGTAGCGCGGTCTTTGCTTCACTTCCATATAAATTTTTCCGATGTATTGCCCCACCATACCGATTGCAAGCAACTGCAGCCCTCCAAGAAACCAGATGGACAGAATCAGTGATGTCCACCCCGGTACCACATGACCGGTGCAGTAAGAAACCAGAGCATACACCAGGGCGACCGCCGACGCAAAAATAATGAACAGCCCCAGACCCAGTATCAGGCTGATCGGCTTTACACTAAAGGAAGAAATACCATTGAAGGCAAGCGCCAGCATTTTCTTCAGGGGATACTTGGACTCTCCTGCCACCCGTTCCTTGCGGTCATAGTAAACGCTGTCCGTCTGATACCCAATCAAAGGCATCATGCCTCTCAAAAACAGGTTTGTCTCCTTATACTTGGAAAACTCCTCTACCGCGCGTCTGGACATCAGACGGAAATCCGCATGATTATATATTGTCTTCACTCCCATAAGGCTCATGAGCTTATAAAACATCTGGGCGGAAGTACGCTTAAAGAAGGTATCAGTCTTCCTCTCCCGTCTGACGCCATACACAATATCGCAGCCGCTATGGAATTTGTCAATCATCTCCTCGATGACATTTACATCATCCTGCAGATCGGCGTCGATGGACACCGTCACATCGCTCATATCCTTCGCGGTCATAAGTCCCGCCGTCAAGGCAAACTGATGTCCCACATTCCCCGCAAGCTTGACACCGCAGACCTTATCCGGATAAGCCTCATGCTCCTCTTCAATCAACTCCCATGTTCTGTCCTTACTGCCATCGTTTACAAATAATATAAAGCTGTCCTTTGAAATTTTTCCCTTTTGAATCAGATCATCCAATACATCACGAAGAGCTTTTGACGCAATCTTCAAAACCTCTTCCTCGTTATAGCAGGGTACCACAATTGCCAGCTTATCCATGTATCTGTTCCTTTCTTCTTATACCAAAAAGCGTAAAGCACCACCGTTTAAAGGTGGTGCCGCCTGATTGGCCTCTTCCTACTCATCCCAGTTGTGATAAACCGCCTGGACATCGTCATCCTCTTCCAGTAAATCCAGAGTTTTCTGCAGATTCCTGACTGCTGTCTCGTCCGTCAGGCTTACATAATTCTGGGGAATCATGGTAACCTCCGCACTTATCATGGGAATGCCCGCTTTTTCCAGTGCAGACCGAACCTCCTCAAAGCTGTCGGGGTCGGTGAGCACCTCAAAACTGTCTTCTTCTTCACTGAAATCTTCAGCGCCGGCATCCAGAGCCATCATCATCAGGTCATCTGCGTTCATATCGCATTCCTCCCTGTCAATGATAATCTGCCCTTTCTTGTCGAACATAAAAGATACACAGCCCGGAGTGCCTACATTCCCCTGGCCCTTTGTAAATGCACTCCGCACATTTGCCGCAGTGCGGTTTTTATTATCCGTAAGAGCATCAACGATAATTGCTATTCCATTGGGACCATAGCCTTCATAGGTGACATACTCATAAGTAACGTTTCCCACATCTCCGGCAGCCTTCTTGATGCCTCTCTCTATAGTATCGTTGGGCATATTGTTTGACTTTGCCTTGGCAATGACCGTAGCCAGCTTAAAATTGTTGGCAGGATCCGGACCGCCCTCCTTCACAGCCACCGCAATCTCTCTCCCGATAATAGTAAATATCTTGCCCTTGGCGGCATCGTTTTTTTCCTTTTTATGCTTAATATTTGCAAATTTAGAATGTCCTGACATATTTTTACTCCTCTTTTCTTCTGATTTATTCTTCCGGCTGTTCCTCCGGCTCCGCCAGCTTTGTGACAAGTACGCTCTGTATCACCTTATTCTCTACAGTGAGAACCTTAAAGTGAAAGCCGCTGTAATCCATATCAAACTGCTCGTCCGGCTCAGGAATCCTGTCCATTCTGGAAATCAGGAATCCGTTCAGCGTCTCAAAGTCTTCGTCCTCAAAGGAAATTCCCAAGCGCTCCTCCAGTTCCTTCAGCGGTGTAATACCTTCAATGACATATTCGTCATTGCCTTTCTCCTCGATGTACTCGCTCTCCACGTCATACTCATCCAGGATATTCCCCACGATTTCCTCCAGAATGTCCTCCATAGCCACCAGTCCGTCCGTCTGACCATACTCGTCCACCACAATAACCATCTGCAGCTTTTGGGCCTGCATCTCCCTGAACAACTCGTCAATATTTTTGGTCTGGGGCACAAAACAGGGCTCCCGCATCAGTCCCTCCAGCTCCCGAAGCGGCACATCCTGTTTTTCTCCGGAACCGTGGAAACGCATGGCATCCTTTAAATGCAGAATACCCACAATATGGTCTATATTTTCCTCATAGACCGGATATCGGCTGTTCTTTCCGTCCAGCATAAAGGAAATCGCATCCTTCAGCAGTGTGTCCGCATCAATAGCCACCACATTGTTACGGTGTGTCATGATGTTCTGAGCTTCCTTGTCGCCAAGTTCAAAGATATTGGAAATCATCTTCGCCTCACTGGCCTGGATAATCCCCTGCTCATGACCCTCGTTCACCATATGAATGATTTCTTCCTCTGTCACATCGCCTTCGTTTGCGTCACCGCCCACGCCGAACAGCTTTAAGATTCCCTTCACCGTCACCGTCACAAGCCCTGTGAAGGGCGAGAGCATCCTCGTCACAAAATAGACCGGGTTAATGCATGCATACGCCCATTTCTCCGGCATTCTGGCCGCGATCTTCTTTGGAAGAAGAACACCCAGTGTCAGTGTTATGTATAAGATCAGCAGCGTAGACAGCACTGCCGCAGTTACCAGAAACACCTGCACCGTCACAGCCTTCAGCCCCAACTGCTTCTCCACAAGAAAAACAAGCCCGTTTCGTATGGCGCGCAGCAAAATTCCCAGATGTGTCGCGCCGATGATCACATTGATCAGAGTGGTTATCAGCTGTACAGTATTTATATACTCTGCGGGATTGCCGATTATTTTTTTGAGCTTTATGGACCTTTTGTCCTTCTCTTCATCGGCCTTCCGTTCCACCTCCTTCTCATTCAGGGCAATGATTGCAGCCCCAAATCCGTAGAAAAACATATCGATCAGCAATAAAACAACAAACAAAATTATACTGGCCGCAGAACCGTCGTCCATTTTTTTTATTTATTCCTCCAGTTAAAGTTTCTCATCGGTCAAAAGACCAGATTATCCATAAATATACCATTTTACCCGTTGTTCGTCAAGAACTGTGTCAAACCTTATGTATCCAGTTCCAGACTTACCATAAGCGCATGGTTTACTCTTCGCATAACATCTCCATCCAGATGGCATACTTTGTCCTTTAAACGCTTCTTGTCAATTGTGCGCAGCTGCTCCAGAAGCACAACGGAATCTTTATCCATATCATACAGAGCAGCATTCAGCTCAATGTGTGTAGGCAGCTTCGCCTTGTTCATCTTAGAGGTGATCGCCGCGCAGATGACCGTAGGGCTGTGCTTATTTCCCACATCGTTCTGAACGATCAGCACCGGCCTGATGCCTCCCTGCTCCGAGCCGATGACCGGTCTCAAATCTGCGTAATATACATCTCCTCGTCTCATTTTCCCTCCAAATGACTATAATGTTCAGGAAAAAGTATTACCGCTTTCCGGCACTTTATTCAGTGTATTTTCTCCATTCTTGTAGATTCTCGGAATCCGCTTTCCAAAATCACAGACCAGTTCATAATTAAACCTTCCTGACAGTTCTCCCAGTTCCTCCGCGCTGATGCGTGCTTCACCGTCGGAGCCTAAAAGTACAACTCTTCCGCCCTCCTCCGCCTCCGGAATGCCCGACACGTCCACCATAAACTGATCCATGCAGATTCTGCCCAGAATCGGCGCAGGCTTCCCACAGATCAGAACATATCCTTTTCCCGACAGACTCCTGGGATAACCGTCTCCATATCCCAGTGGCACGGTGGCAACCCGCATATCCTTTTCCGCCGTAAAGGTTCCGCCGTAACTGACAGACTGGCCCCTGTGGATAGTCTTGAGATAGACAATGCGGCTGTACAGGGACAGAGCCGGTTTCAGTTCCAGCGCTTCCCCCTTCACCTCCTCTGAGGGGTGCAGACCGTATATTGCAATTCCCGCACGCACCAAATCCATATCGGCCTGGCGCATCTCCAGAATACTGGCGCTGTTGGAGCAATGCTTCAGAGGAATGGATCGGCCCAGCCGATTCTCCGCCATGGTCACAAAGCGTCTGAATATCTCAAGCTGTTCCCCCGCACTTGATTTATCCGTCTCATCCGCTCTGGCAAAATGAGTAAAAATACCCTCCGCCTCGATTCCCTCCCTGTCCTTTAAGGCTTCTATCAGCTTCAGCCCTTCTTCATCCGGTGTGATGCCAATCCTGCTCATGCCCGTGTCAACTTTGATATGTACCTTTATCGTCCTGCCCGTCTTCTTTGCCGCAGCCTGCAGCTGCTCCAGGCTGTCCCTCCGGAATACCGCGGGGCGGATTTCCTCCTCCGCCAGCTGCTCATAGCAATAGGGAAAGGTATAGCCCAGGATCAATATGGGCTTCTTTATGCCTGACAGCCGCAGCTCGTGTGCCTCCTCAGCTGTGGCCACAGCAAATCCCCACATAAAGTCCAGCTTTTCCAGTCTTGCGGCAATGGGTACGCTGCCATGTCCATATCCGTCCGTTTTGATAACGCCCATGATTCCCGTTCCCGGCGCGAGTTTTTCTTTCATGCTGTGTACGTTTTCGGCAATGGCATCCAAGTCCACCTCAATATAGCCTCTGCTGCAGTAATCCGGTATGTTTTGTATCTCTCTCATCATATTCTCCTATATATACTATGTGCTATAATTTGCCCGCCTGTGTGAAAGCTCTGCGGATTGCTCCGCACCGACGGGTTAGCGTCTCAAGTGTCCGGACATCCTTGTGTGCAAGCACACAGTCTGCCCGTTCACTGAGACTGAGTTTTCACACTAAATCTCCGGCCATGCAGGCATGTTCTCCGCGTTCGGCAGCCACCCCGTCTCCCATGCAGCCATGAATATATGCACCTGCACAGGCCGCCCGGTAACCGCTCATTCCCTGTGCCATAAGGCCCGCAATGATACCGGCAAGCACGTCTCCGCTGCCGGCGGTGGCAAGCCCGCTGTTGCCGCTTAAATTCACACAGACCGGCTTACCCCCTTTACAGATAAATGTTCTTGCATCCTTTGCCGCCACCACAGCCTGAAGCTCCATGGCCAGATCTCTGCCGCTGTCAGCAACTCCTTCCCTGATTTCCGGGATGCCTTTTCCCAGCAGCCTGGCAAGCTCACCCACGTGGGGCGTCAGCACAATGGTTCTTCCGCCTGCCCCCTGCTCTGTCAGCATCTGCCGTATATCAGGATCCTCCGCCAGCAGATTCAGTCCATCCCCGTCGATCAACAATGGCAGGGAACTGCCTGTCAAAACCTCAGCCAGCATCCGCCGTGCCGTTTCGCCCTTTCCAAGGCCGGATCCGATAGCAATAACGTCCGCCCATTCAAAATATGATGTAAGCTCCTCCTCTGTTCCCACCAGCGCCTCAGGCACCGACACCTGTATGATCTCCCTGTTTTGGGCGGGGGTAATGACTCTTACCATTCCTGCCCCCGCCCGGTATGCCGCCCTTGCGGCCAGCACAGCCGCTCCTGCCATGCCTACGCTTCCCGCTGCCAGCAGCACTTTCCCGAAGGTGCCCTTATTTCCCCATGAACACCGCTTCGGCAGAAGCTCCTCAGGTTTCTCATTCCACGCAAACATGCCCGGCAGATCGCTTCCAAACGCCGTCCAGGGAATTCCGATATTGGCTGTTGTGACTTTTCCTGCCGCCAGACAGCCGGGATACAGCACCAGTCCCCGCTTGCAGAAGCCAAAGGTTACTGTCTCATCCGCCCGGACACAGTCCCGGCCCAGAATCCTGCCGGTGTCCGAGTCCACACCGCTTGGCATATCCAACGCGATCCTCCACCCCTGCAGTTCGTTGAACGTTTCCACGGCACTCTCAAAGATGCCTGAAATCTCTCTGGACAACCCCACGCCAAACAATGCATCGACTAAGATAGTATATTCACCTTTCCCCGGTTTGGAACAAAAACCAACCGGATAATGTTTCAAAATTTTTCGCTGCTGCAGCCACTGCTCCGATGCCCTGGCTTCTTCCCCCACAACCCATACCTCTGTATAAAAGCCTGCCTCTGAAAGCAGCCTTGCCAGCGCCAGCCCATCTCCTCCGTTATTTCCGACACCGGCCATGATCAGCGCCGTCTTTCCTGCGTCAGGATGCTCTTGACAATATTTTTCAGCCGCTTCGTATGCCGCAAGCGCCGCCCGCTCCATAAGAACCATTGCGGGAATCCCGATTTCCTTTATGGTAAAATTATCCACCCTGCGCATTTCTTCCGCAGTCACCAGATATTTCATAGCTTTTCCTCCCATTACAAAAAGACTGCAGCTCCCGCAGCAGTCTTTTACTTCGGATGTTGTTCCTCCGGATTATATGTCATATCAAAGAGCTCCAGCACCTCCGCGCCGAAGACATCATGCATATAAGAATAAATAGCGTGATTCCTCTGCTCCATCTCCTGCTTTCTCACCAGCTGCTTTTTTAATTCAATGCGGATATCCTTCACCCACTTTGAGATTTCTTCAATCCCTTCCGTGTTTTCCTGCATTGTGTTATAACAGCAATCCATAGTTACAAGCATCAATTCATAATTCAGCCGGTCAATCTCACGTGGGAGTTCCATTAATTCGTCCTGATATTCCTCCAGACGCTCGTTGCATTCCTCCACCAGATTTTTGTGCTGTTCCAGCTTCTTCGACAGCCCGGCGTCCCCCGTCTGCTCAACCTCGTCCGCCATGGTCACGATCTCACCCATCAGCTTCTTTTTCAGCTTCTTGATATCCTTTGTCTCTGTGTTCAGTTTGCCCTGTCTTTTCAGCAGGGCATTCAACTGCTCTTCCGTACCCGATATACTCTTTCTGGCCTCCTCGTCCAACAGACGATACCACTTGTTGTCCAGTGTAAGAATCGGAATTTTTTTCCCTTGAAGTGCCTCCGAAAACTGATCTTTCATAAAATAATTACACCTTTCCCCATGGGTCAGCCGCCGCGTATCCGCCGATATTTACTTTCCGGCCTGCTCATTCTCATAACGGTCAATATTATAAGACAGTTTCATCAGGCTGTCAGAAAGATGCACGTTCTCCACCTGTATCCCCTCCGGAACATTCAAATCCACATGAGCAAAATTCCAAATCGCCTTGATCCCGTTCTGCACCAGCTGTTCTGCGGCAGCCTCGGCACCGGCCTTGGGGATGGTCAGCACGGCGATGTCAATGTCATTCTCCCGCACAAAGGAATTCAGCTTCTCCATCGGCATAATCTCCACGCCTCTGACGCACTTTCCAACCAGCTCAGGATCCCGGTCAAACATCCCCTTGAATATGAAACCGCGCCGCTCAAAGTTCATATAGTTTCCCAATGCACGCCCCAGGTTTCCGGCTCCCACAATAATAAAATTGTGCCGTCTGTTCAGTCCCAGTATCTTGCCGATTTCGTCATAAAGGTACTCCACATTGTAGCCGTAGCCCTGTTGCCCGAAACCGCCGAAATTATTAAAATCCTGCCGAATCTGGGATGCCGTAACCTTCATCAGTTCACTCAGATCCTGGGACGATATTCTCTCCACACCCTCATCCTTTAACTCGCCCAGATACCTGAAGTACCGGGGCAGCCGCCCGATGACTGCCTGCGAAATTTCCTTCTCTTCCATCGCTATCCATTCTCCATAATCCTATCATATCAGGTTGCTAAAAAATGTCAACGGATTGTGGAATATTACTGCAACAGTCCCTCAAGCGTAGCGCGGATTGCACGGATAAACTCCAGGCTGTTCAGAATGACCGGGTTCTCACAGGTGGAAATGAGAGAAAGACTCTTTGTCATCTTTCCATCCTCCACAGTCTTGATACAGGCAGTCTCCAGCTTGTCTGCAAAGGCCTGCAGTTCGCTGTTGCCATCCAGTTCTCCCCTTTTCTTAAGAGCCCCCGTCCATGCAAAAATTGTGGCGATTGAGTTAGTGGAGGTTTCCTCCCCCTTCAAATGCCTGTAATAATGACGCTGTACTGTACCGTGCGCTGCCTCATACTCATACACGCCGTTTGGAGACACCAGAACAGAAGTCATCATGGAGAGATCTCCATATGCGGTAGCCACCATATCAGACATGACATCTCCGTCATAATTTTTGCAAGCCCAGATAAACCCGCCCTCCGAGCGAATAACACGTGCTACTGCGTCGTCAATCAGGGTATAAAAATATTCAATTCCAAGTTCCTCAAACTTTTGTCTGAACTCTCTGTCATAAATCTCCTGGAAGATGTCCTTGAAGGTGTGGTCATACTTTTTGGATATGGTATCCTTGGTAGAAAACCAGAGATCCTGTTTTGTATCCACTGCATAGTTAAAGCATGCCCTGGCAAAACTGGAGATAGACTTCTCCGTATTATGTATACCCTGAAGAATGCCCGCTCCGTCAAAATTATGAATCAGCTCTCTGGTCTCCGTTCCATCAGCCGCAGTAAATACCAGTTCCGCCCTGCCGGCACCAGGCACTTTAATTTCCGTATTTTTATACACATCACCATAAGCGTGGCGGGCAATGGTGATCGGTTTTATCCAGTTTTTCACATAGGGCACAATGCCTTTCACCAGAATGGGTGCCCGGAACACCGTTCCGTCCAGAATGGCACGGATGGTTCCGTTGGGGCTCTTCCACATTTCCTTCAGATCGTACTCCTTCATTCTTGCCCCGTTTGGCGTGATAGTGGCGCACTTGACGGCCACACCGTACTTCAGGGTAGCATTGGCGGAATCCACCGTCACCTGATCATCCGTGGCATTGCGGTTTTCAAGCCCCAGGTCATAGTACTCCGTCTTTAAATCAACATAGGGCAGTATAAGTTCCTCCTTGATCATCTGCCAGAGAATTCTGGTCATCTCATCTCCGTCCATCTCCACAAGGGGAGTAGTCATCTTAATCTTTTCCATTTTTCCTCTCTTTCCGCCGCCTTGAGACGGCAAAATCCTCCGGGAGCACTTAGCTTTTCTTTGTATCCGGCCTCAGAAAGCCATCGCTCCCTGTGCGCTGCTCATATGCTTCATGCAGCCCGTTCTTCACCATGTTTTCATAGGCGTTGATCATATGCTGATGCGCCAACTGTTCCGCCAGATCGGCATTTCCCGCTTTAATAGCCTCCATTATCTTCTTGTGTTCCTCGTTAGACTTGGGTCCCCGATTGACATTCGCCAGAGTTTTTTTTCTCACGCGCAGCACATACTGATGGAAATCCTTCAGCTGATGTTCCAGCATCTTGCTGTCACAGGCTTCATAAAGAATATCATGAAACCGGTTGTCCAGTTCTGCCAGCTGCTCAAGCTGCCCCTTTGCCGCATGAAATTCCGCAAGGTAGACATTCTCCTCCATCTCGTCCATCTGTTCTTTTGTGATATGCTCCGTGGCCCAACGGGCACATAGCCCCTCCAGGCGCGAACGGATCATATAAATATCCTTGACATCCTTCTCCGTGATGCCGGTGACATAGGCTCCCTTATTGGGAATAATCTGAATCAGTCCCTCCAGCTCCAGCTGTCGGAACGCCTCACGGACCGGAGTACGGCTGACTCCCAGTTCTTCGCCGATCGCCACCTCCCTCAGCTCCTCGTGCTCCTCGTATTTTCCGCTGAGAATATCCTCCCTCAGCTTGTGGAAAACCCGCCCCCGCAGGGAGTACTTGTCCGTAACCTCCTGCTTTACATCATAATGATTCATTTCTTAACCATCCTTATTACAAATCGTCAAACCTTTTTCCAGACAGACACGGTTCACACACGCAACAATCTCTTCGTCTGTCATAACTGTCACACGCCCGTCCGCATACTCTCCGTCCACCCATTTTTTAATTTCAGTCACAAGCTCTGAATTTTTCTCCACCTGGCTGTCGCCTTTCAGCCTGTAGTAGGTATTGATCCAGTGCGCAATGCCCGCCAGCCCTGAGGTATTGGATATTGCACATAGCACCGGCCTCTTCAGGAATTTTTCCGTGTCAAATATATTGTATATCTCCTCATTTTTCAACAGTCCGTCCGCATGGATGCCAGCTCTTGTCACATTAAAATTCTTGCCCACAAAAGGCGTTCTGGGGGGGATCTGATAGCCGATTTCCTTCTCATAATACTCCGCCAGCTCTGTGATCACTGTAGTGTCCATGCCATTTAAATCCCCTTTAAGCTGTGCGTACTCAAACACCATTGCTTCCAGAGGCGTATTACCCGTTCTCTCACCGATGCCAAAAAGGGACGTGTTGACGCCGGAACAGCCGTAAATCCATGCGGTGGTGGAATTGCTCACCGCCTTGTAAAAATCGTTATGTCCGTGCCACTCAATCAACTCATGAGGCACACCGGCATGTGTATGTATGGCATAAATAATACCCTGAACGCTTCGGGGAATAACGGCTCCCGGGAAATTAACCCCGTATCCCATCGTATCGCAGGCCCTGATTTTGATAGGAATCCCGTACTCTTCCATCAGCTTCATCAGCTCCAGGCAAAAAGGAACCACATAACCGTAGATATCAGCCCTTGTAATATCCTCCAGGTGGCAGCGCGGACTGATTCCCTCCTCCAGACACTCCCTGATGACGCTTAAATAGTGCTCCATGGCCTGACGCCTTGTCATTTTCAGCTTCAGAAAGATATGGTAGTCGGAACAACTGACGAGAATACCCGTCTCCTTCATCCCAATCTGCTTCACCAGCTTGAAATCCTCTTTGCTGGCACGTATCCAGCTGGTAACCTCCGGAAATTCATATCCCCGCTCCATGCACTTATACACAGCGTCCCTGTCCTTCTTGCTGTACAGGAAAAATTCGCTGGCGCGTATCATGCCGTTAGGACCACCCAGCTTGTGTAAATAGTCAAAAATCGTGACAATCTGCTCCGTGGTATAAGGCGCCCTCGACTGCTGTCCGTCCCGAAAGGTCGTATCCGTAATCCAGATATTCTTCGGCATATTGTGCGGCACAATCCTGTCATTGAAGGGAATCTTCGGTATTTCGGAATAGGGGAACATATTGCGGAATACATTTGGCTTTTCCACATCATCCAAAATATACATATGCTCTTCTATTTCCAGAAGATTATTTTTTTGATTCATCGCGACCGGACGATTCTGAAATGTTGAATTATCTCTCATAGTCTGTCTGCACCTTTCCGTAATAGTCGGCTGCCTTGCGCCGCTCTTGTATGATTGTATACAATTATACGAAATGTGTCAACTTTTTTATGATTATCCACTCAGCAACCGGCTTACATTCACCATCCCCCACCCCTGCTGGTTCCAGGGAAGATGCAGATCTGTAGCTGTAAACAGCAGCTTCTGCCTGCATTCCTCATTGGACATATGAGGATACCGCTGAAACACCAGGGCCGCAGCCCCTGACACAATAGGCGTGGCCATGGAGGTACCGCTTTTTGCAATATAAGCGCTTTTTTTATGATAGTTCACATTGCAGGACATAATATCCGTTCCCGGCGCTACAATATCCGGCTTGCGCGGACTGCTGTTTCGGTCGCCTCTGCCGGAATAGGCGGCGCACAGTCCGGAATCGCCTCTGCGGTATGCCCCGTCATGGCATCCTACCGTGATCACCTTGCCGCTCCCGCCAACAGCGGAAATGGTTCCGTTCCCGGGGCCCTTGTTTCCCGCCGCGCAGACCACCAGGATTCCGCTGTCCCAAACCTTTTCTACCTTCTCCTGCAGCGCCAGCTCCTTCGCCTTTTCCTTCAGATTTCCGATACCCACGGAAATATTTAAGATGCGGATACGATATCTCATTCGCGCTTCCAAAATCCAGTCCAGCCCGGACAGCATGGCCTCCGTGGAGCCGTCTCCGTCTTTGTCCAGCACCTTTCCGACAACAAGCCGGGCTCCCGGTGCCATACCCCTGTATCTTCCTCCGGACAGCCCTCCGCTTCCGCAGAGGATGCCGCACACATGGGTTCCGTGCCCGTTGTCATCATACAGCGTTCCATGATTCTCCACAAAATCTCGAAATTCCAAAGTTTTCCCCTCCAGATCCGGATGGCCGCATATACCCGAGTCCAGTACCGCTATGGTAATGCCTGCTCCGTCCGCCATTCCGTATTCAGAAAAAAAATCAATTTGTTTCCGCACCCGCTGCATAATAATAAGCGCCCCGGCATATCATTTACAGATATTCTATGCCCGGACGCTTATATTTGTTCTATAATTCCCGTCTATCTCCTTCTCTTTGGCCGTATCACTCCCGGCAGGAAAATCCCCATACCCGTAATCAACAAGGCCGCTCCCAGAATCAGTTTCAAAATCAAAAACTTATTTGTGCCGTTTTCTGTCGTTCCCATAACACCCGGTCCGGCACTCATGCTGTTCATTGACACATTCACTTCCCGGATTTCCGACTCTGCGGGGCCTACGCCGTAAACCCCGAACAATGACAAATGCGTTGTTCGGAACCTGAAGCATTCCACTCCTTCCAGCATTACCCGCTCCACTCCCACTGCCTCCAGCTGTCCGTTCCGATCCAGCGTCACCATTTTCAACTCCTGACCGGAAAGAGACTCCGGTAAAGGCAGTATGACATTCAGGCCGCTGCGCCCCAGCTTTGTCAGCGGAATACCGCTGTTGTCCGTAAGCTGCAGGTCATATACTGCCATATTCTCCGGCATTTCACCGTTCATTGCCCGTCTCCATGCAGTCTGTACTTCTGACCTGTCCGTCTTCTGTTCTACATTCAGTATATAGCTTCTTGCCGCACCCTCCAGACGCGCCGAAGAGGGGACCGCACCGACAACCGTCACTCCCGGCTGCCCGCTCTCCTGCTCTACATCCCGATATTGCTCATTGGAAAGCCTGGTGGCCGAAATCTCATAGGTCTCCTCCGGCCTGTTTCCGTTGTATATCACCTCAGCATCCCCAAAAGCCAATACACCTGCCGTCTGTACGGAGGCGGGAAGCTTCACAGTCTCAAGGCGGCTGCAGCCCGCAAAGGCCCTGTCTTTAATCTGTTCCACGCCTGACCCCAGATTCACCTGCCGCAGGCCGGTACAGCCTTCAAAGGCCGCCTCTCCCACGACAAGAACACTGTCCGGCAGCCTGACACTCTCTATTTCTTCATGACCGGCAAAAACCTCCGCGGCAATGACCCGAATCCCTCCCGGCACAAACACCTGGCTGCTATTGCCATTATACGCAAGCAGTACTCCCCCGTTCACCAGAAAAGTAGTTCCGCCGTCTAAAAAGTTTTCCATCATGGCAGTATACGTAAACGCCTTGGGCTCAACATTCATCACGGAGTCCGGCAAAGACACGCTCTCCAGACTGTCACAGTGATAAAAGGCACCATAACCGATATCCGTTACACCCTCGGGAATTTCTATCTTTTTCAGCGCACTTCTTGCAAACGCAAACTGGCCTATCTCCGTTATTCCCTGCTTCAGCGAAACCTCCTCCAGGGAATCGTCTCTGTAAAATGCCTGATCCGCAACTATCCGTCCGTCCACCACTGTATATTTCGGAATACCCGTCACCGGCCCTACCGTTATCATACTCCCCATCAGCTCCGCAAGATCCGTCAACGCAGAGGGCATAGAAACCTCCGGCGCAGGAACCGGCGGGGATGTTGGTTCGATCACATTCATCTCCTCCGAGTGCACAAATATCACAGCCTGATTTCCAACCACACTTGTGCTGCCAAGAGTATCCCCCTCTGTGGACACCGGCGGAGACGTAGGTGCGGGTACGGGTTCCGGGGTAGGTGTAATCTCCTGATCGGTATTATCCGGCTGATAATTTGGCACATCCTCATACTCCGGCATCTCCTTCTGCCTCTCGTAAAAGGCCTGAGCATAGGCATCCGCCACTGTCCCCTCGTCGCAATGAATCGTCAGCCTGGCGCATCCGTCAAAAGCGCTCTCATGAATATACCGGGTCTCCTCCGGTATGGTTATATCTGTCATATTCGCACAGTCCGCAAAGGCCTGAACGCCGATTGATGTTACATTTGCAGGAATTGACATCTGCTTCAGCCCACCGCATCCGGCAAAGGCATAATCTCCCACACTTGTCAGACCTCTGCCCAACACCACCGTATCCAGATTATCACAGCCCCAAAAGGCATAGGATTCGATTTTCTCTACGGAATTCGGGAGTACCACCAGTTCCACATTGACGTTGTCCTCAAATGCGTTCTTTCCGATGACTTCCACTGTATCGGGAACAGACACGTTTTTCTCCGTGCCCCTGTACCGTACCAGTGTGCTTCCCTCCATTACAAAATCGGAAGCAGACGTCGCCGCATCTGCCTCCGAAACGGGAAGTCCCATAATGACCAGCGCCACTGCGATAAGCAGGACACCAAAGAGTCTTCTTCTCTTTCTCATATGTCTTCCTTTTTTATACATCTGTTTCAGGCGCGAGCCTTAACTTTAACCTTTTCCTTCTTTTTATTGTCCTTCTGCATGAACATAACGAAGGACAGACAAGCCAGACCGATGGACAGGAACCATTTCGGATGGATTCCGTCTCCTGTCTTCGGCGTACTGTCAGCCACCGTTCCGTCTGACAGCCTTGAGATATCCACATATATCACATAGGGCGAGAAATGCTCTGCAGTAAACGTCACACAGGATACACCGTCAATGGTTGTAAACCTGGGCGAAAGCTTATCCAGTCTGTCATTTACCACACCCGCCACTTTGTTATTTCCCGCATAGGGAATCAGGGAATCCGGCAGAGGAAGCGTAATGCTGATCCTCAGGCCTGTGGTATCCGTAATCTTTGTAGTTCCCGTGGAATCATAAAGAGAAATGTCCATAGGGAAGTACTTGATATTGCTCAGGTCATTTCCGTATTCCGCAACCAGAGCCCTTAAAACTGCCTCCGTCGCCTCACTGCTCTCGGTAATCTTGATGGTAAAATTATCCGAAGAACCGTTCACCACCGCCGACACAACTCCTGTGTTGGACAGTCCGTTCTTGTCAATTACTACCGTAGTTCCGCCGTTTGTCATGGTTCCCGTAGTACCGTTCGGACGGTTGGAATTGTTGACGGATGAATTTCCGCTTCCCGTGCTGCTTCCGGTACTTGTTTTGTAATGTGCCGTCACCGTCACATTGGCCGCTGGCATGGTAATAACCGATGCGGAAAGCGTAGTGCTGGCAATAGGCGTATTGGCCGGTGAAACAGTCCAATGACTGAATTCCTGCCCTGATGCCGGATTATTTGCTATGATCACCGGCTGCGAGCCCACAGCATAACTCCCGGAGCCGCTTCCGTTTTGCACGGTCAGAACATACAGACTTCCGTTGCCGCTGGTGGTTCCGTTTCCACTGGTAGTTCCGTTTCCGCTGGTAGTTCCGTTATTGCCATTATTCCCCTGGTTATTATTGTTATTGCTGCCACCCTGGTTGTTATTATTGCCGGAGCCGCTTCCGCCGGTTCCGTCTCCTGTCCCTGAAGAGCCTTTCTCATACTGCGCGTAAACATCATATGTCTGCCCATCCGGTCTCTCCGGAATGTTGGTAAGTCCCGGTCTCCAGCCCGTAAAGGTATATCCTTCCCTGGTAGGTGACACCGGCTGAATAGCATTATCTCCCGGCCGCACACTCTGTGTGCTCAGCACCGTGTCGTTATAGTCGATAAAACGCACCGTAGTGGTGGATTCCTTTTCGCTGAGAGCTCTCCACCTGGGCACAAATGTCATATCACCCTGGATGTCCTTCATGTCAATATTTGCAATATCCGGGCCGGTAGGCGACAGATACCAGGTTACAAAGCTGTAGCCTTCCCTTACAGGCGTAAGTTCCGGAATTCTTGCCGCACCTCCGGCATTCACCACCTGGTCTTCAATAAAAGGCTTCCAGTTGCCATTATCATCGCCGCCTGCCATAAAGCTTACAGTGTATGTTTTGACAGAAGGCGCATCCACTCTGGTAATATTATTGTGACCATCAGCGTTTGCATAGATATTTGACACCACCGCATCTGTAGAACAGACAAACTCCAACGGATCTACATAACCCTTTGTGCCGTAATTCGGATGGTCAGGATCAGCAGGATTCGCAGGGGTGTCAAACGCCTTATCGTTGATATACACCACGCTGGCAGGTATCTCAATGGACCAGAGCTTACTGTTATGGAAAGCATGTTCCTGTATGCTTTGACAGGTGGCGGGCAGCATTACCGTGACCTCTCCTGTTCCGTTAAAAGCATCTACCGGAATATCTATGATACTGCTTTCCGAGAGATCTATCTTACGCAGATTCCCACAATCCATAAAGGCTTCCTTAGCCAGACTCTTTACTCCTGTAAACAGGCTTGATGACAGCGTTCCCGATTTGAACTCCAGACATTCTGCTACAGAAGCCTTAGCATTGTTTTCCAACCCAAATATAACTCCACTCTCACAGGTAAAGTAAGGCCCGCCGGAAAAGCTCACATTTTCCAACTTCGGACAGTCTCTGAAAGGCCGCAGCCCAAGAGTGGTAACATTGGGAGAAATTTTCACAGTGGTCAGGTTCTGGTTATTGTCAAAGGCATAATCTCCAATGGAGCTTCCGCCGTCTGTCATATTAAACGTACTCAGCTGATAGTTTCTCCCACCATACTGGGTATCCGCAAAAGCAAAAGCATACTCGTCAATTTTAGCGGTTCCGCCTGTAATATTAATAGCTTTCAGTGCTGAACAGCCGTCAAAAATATACGGTGTATACTCTGACAAATCGTTAAAGGTAATGGTCTCAAGATTGGTATCAGGAGCACTTGTGCCCGCATTGCCGCCACTGACACTGCCTCCTCTGCTCACCTCATAGGTTCCGTCCTCATTTTTCGTGACAGACGCTCCGTTAAACAGCCCATTTGCCACAGCCTTGACTCCCTTTGGTATGACAGGATTCAACGACGCGTTGATGATTGCCCACTGGTCTCCATTCACCGATGTACTCTTGTCATTCAGCCATTTCCCATATTGTACAAAAGCCTCTGTAGCCGCATTCTGCTGTTCAGCGGATATATAAGGATAATTTGCCGCCGTATAATCAAGAATCCTTGAGCGAGCAGGATATCCTATCAGAGTTGCCGCGCCCTCCTCAGGCTTCAACGGATCCTCAACAACATACTGAACCTCCAGATTCTGAGGCCAGCCGCTGTAATAGGTAATATAGGTAGGGGACTGATTTCCCGCACTGATTTTGCCCTGAACACTCATGGCATATTCAAACGGCTTTGTAATATTTCCCGTTCCGCCGTCTGTGGCTATTATACCCGTAAAGGACAACGAGGGATCCGAAAGGATTCCTTTACAGTTATTACGGTGACCGAGACGCATCTCCTGAGTGAGGAAAGCGTCTGTACCAATAGACTGAATAGTACTTGCATCGGTATAAATGACATGCCTCAGGTTATGGCAACCCTTGAAAGCATTCTGTCCAATCCTTATAACCGAGGCGGGAATCACAATTTTTTCCAGAAAACAGTTGTCAGAGAAGCTTCCTTCGTCAATCGCAACTATATTCTTGGGACCGATTTGAGCAGGAATCTCCACTTCCTTAACATTTCCGTCCATCTCAAAATGAATCAGGTTATTATTGTCATCTACCTGATAGGTGATCATCACATCATCACCTGAGACACCTTCTGCAATTACAATTTTCTCATACTGCTGTTTGTCATCCGTATATTTAAATGCAATTGCATTTTTTCTTGTAAAATCATGGGTTTTAGAACTGCCCGCAGCCTCAAAATAGATAACTTCACTCACCTGTTCTTTGAACTTATCTACCGTATATGGAATAGTCACACCCTCCGAATGCCCTACAAACGTGGTGTTCACATCTGATACTACAATACGCTCAAGTTTCTCACAGCCTTCAAAATTGTCAAGATGAATTTCAGAACTGCCCAGGGAAGGAGGAAGAGTAATCTCCTTCATGGAAGTGCAGTCTTTAAACACGGAACACCCCATCGTCTTTAAAGTAACAATCGGCTGCGCCTCCATTTGCCACTTATCCACCCATTGGGGTTTCTGGCCTTCAGCATTAAAATACACCTTTTCCAGGGATGTACACCCCTCAAAAGCAGAATCATAAATGTACTGTACACTGTAAGGCAGCATAAATCCAATCAAACCTGTATTTGCGAAAGCACAATCCGAAATAACCCTCAGGTTACTGTAAAACGGAATAGTCACATCTCTGAGGTTACGACTGTTTGCAAAGGCATCATGTCCAATCTCCACCAGTCCGTTTCCGAAAGTCACATCATTTACAGCCGTTTGATAAAAAGCATAATTTCCGATTCCCAAAACCTCATCACTCATCAAAAGCGTATCAAAATTCTGCCAACCTGCAAACACGCCTTTCTCCGGGTCCGTGTTTGCAACAGTTTCCTTAATTTTATACGTCTGCACGATTCCTGATGTAGTATCCCGTGAATCTATCTTCTCTAAAGGCTGATTGCCTATGTAAGTTACCTTCTGATCGCATATCCACTGATGCCCACGTTGAACATCGCCGACCCTGACATAATAATAATCGCCGACTTTAAACACGGCCAACTCACTGTTTGCTTTCGTCTCGCCTTCACTATTATATACTTTTTTCTCATCTGCCCGAGAAGTATAAAAATCACTGCCGTCCTCATTTATAATATTATAAGTATAACCGCTGCTGTTAGTAGGTGCAGTTGTTGTCCTATAATAAAAGTCATGAGCCATATACTCTTCATAGTTCCTGCCGTTATTGTCTTTACCGGTATTCCCGACCTCTTTCCACCTCCAATTTTCAATTGTATTTCTGCCGCAAAGGCTGAAAACCGGAGCACTAAAACTGTCAAAAAGCGTTGTGGTGCTTATTACATTGCCCTCGGTATCCCTGTTATACTCCAGTGTTGTCTTGACCGCATATGGCGTAGACATATAATACAAAACCTCGTGACCCTGGCTGACAGCCACATCACTGGAAGCATCCCCCGTATTTGCAGCGTAGGACGCAAATGCAGATACCGTGGTTGGTATTTTCAACGTACCATTTTCTACTGTCCCGCCGCCATACTTAAGAATCATAGCGCCGGAAATCTTTCCGCTGCCACCTTTATAATCAGTGTTTTTCAATGCCCCCAGCCAGGCAAACTGGAAGTCTCCCGTCTCGTCAGTATAAATATCCTTGAAATCAGCGTTTGTTATCAAGGGAATTTCGGATGTATAATTACCACTGCTATTTTTTTCTTTTTCCCAGGTCCATTTGGATTCGTATATCGAAGTAGTCGTGTCTCCTGCCTGTACCGCTCTCCCCAGTCCATCAGTGGGAACCGCCGCCACCACCAGCGCCGAAACCAAAAACAAAGCTCCCAGCGTCCTGCGAACCGATCTCTTTAATCTTCTGGATTTTTTCTTCTTTACAACGTCAGCCATTGCCATTACTCCTTTATCTTCTTTGCCACTACTACGAACCGTCCGTTTTTCTCCTGATAATCACAGGTAGACAGCGTCAGCAGCTGGTCGCCGTACTCCGCCGTCACTCCTGTGTCATAGAGAGACATGGATGCCATTTCTTCCATGTATGAATCAAATTCCTGCTGACTGTTCGCATCTATAAACTGGTAATACTTAAAAACTATCTCACTTTCATTATACACCCTGGAACGGAAAACGTACATAACTTCATAGGTTCCTTTTTCATAAATGGTATCAAACCAAATGTACGGGTGCTCCTCGCAATATTCCTGATCCTCATATAAATCCAGCTTTCCAAACATCTTACCGCTTTTCATGTGATGTCCATAGACAATAAAGTTGGTACTCGGTTTTAGGACATCACTGTCCTTATCCATGAAGATTGTACCGTTTTTGTCATACTCCTGATTCATGTTATGAGTAAGATAATATTCATTGTCAGAAGTCTGCATGACAGGAAAACCCGATTCTCCACCTATAGTTTTATCGTCAAAAGTCAGCCATCCGATTAGCTTTTTATACTTAATTAATAAATTTTTATATTCATCCAAAACCTCTTTCGGCTCCGATGCCTCATCCAGCGTATAAAGCGGGCCGCTTGGCTGAGCCGGTGTCACCTGCTCTACGATAGGTTTACTTCCCTTCAGATCGCTGAGTTTATCATAATCACTGGCCGTCCTGTAATTGAACCAGGAATATACACCGAAATATCCCAGACACCCCACCGCTGCCACACTGCACAGCAAAATCGTCAGCTTTCTGCGCTTTTCCCGCCGCTTCAGCTCTTCCTGTACAAAAGCATCCATTTCCGGAGACCCCTGCTTCGTTCCTGTATTTAACCTGCTTCCCGCTTTCTTTATGCCATCCGCCGCACTGCCGGATGTCTTTTTCCCCTGCGTTCCGGCGCTTTTCTGCTTCTTACCGCGCTTTTGCTTTTCGGGCGGACTGTCTGCCCGCCGCAGAGCCTCCTCCACTTCCTCAATAAAGTCCTCTCCGAGTATGGTAAGAAACGGGTATTTACCCTCCTGCAGATCTCTATTCAGCTTTTCCAGAGCCGCGCGGTCCGCCATATCAATTCTGCTTCGCAGCGCATCTATGATTTTTTTATCGCGCAGCGCCCGGGCATAGTCACTGCCGGTGCGGAACTGCCTGCCTTCTACCGTGTAATCCTTTTCTGTCATAGCAATCCTTGAAGAGACTGCCGCGCCAAAAAGAGCGCAGCTGGTTTGTTGTCATTTCCCTGCTCTCTATTTTACTACATATAGAAATTAATGCAAGACAGTTTTTCTGGAAACATTGACATGCCGGGGTGCATACAATAAACCATAAAAAAAATTTTGGAGGCAATATCAATGAGCGATTTGACTGCTACCAACTGCGGATGCAATGACTCCTGCGGATGCGCGAGCGCACAGAATAACAACGGATTTGGCGGATGTACCTGGATCATCCTGCTTCTGCTCTTCTGCGGCGGCAACAACGGCATCAGCCTGTTCAACAACAACGGCTGTGGCTGCAACAACGGCTGCAACAACAGCTGTGAGTGGATCATCTGGATCCTGCTGCTCTCCAGCTTCTGCGGCGGCAACAACGGCATCGGCCTGTTCAACAACAACGGCTGTGGCTGCAATAATGGCTGTGGCTGTAACAACGGCTGCGGCTGCTAAACTGCCGGGCGGTGAATAACGCTGGGCGTTAAAGACCGCCAGGCGGTTTAGACCGCCTTTGTCCCGAAAAACAGGCTCCTTCGGGAGCCTGCTTTTCATTCAGGCGGATTGTACTAAGCAGACTTAAATGTACATAGGATAGAAATAAAGCATGCTCCGGAAAGGCGGTAGAAACAATGGAGGAAAAGGGAACAAGCCCGGTCACAGCATTTGACTCGCTCTTCACCACCAATAAAATTCAGATGCTGAAGGTACTGCTTGCCTGGATTCCCCCTTCACAGCAGAATATGTTCGCGGTCTACATTAAGTTTCTGGAGCTGCAGCACGCTCTTACTCTCCTGCGCCGCCCCGGTACACTCTTTCCGAACAGCAGGCGTCTTTCCGCAGATTTTTTCTCCGGAGACAATTCCGATACCATTGAACTGTTGGACGAACCGCTTCCATACAGCAGTCAGGCTGAACACCTCAGAATTGAAAATATGAAGAATATGCTTCAGAACATGGGAAGAATAAAAGAAATGATGGAGATGGTGGAAATGATGAAGGAAATGTTCCCTGACGGCTTCGGAGGCGGTGAGGAAAATCCAATGGGCGGTATGTCACCAATGGATATTTTATCCGGCATGGCCGGCATGGATATGTCTGCCGCTTTTGACAGCAACAGTTCATGACCGGGCTGTTGCCGCTGATACATCCTGAAAGGAGGGAAAAATATGGATGCAGAACCAGCTTGGATGTCGGATTCCCTTGTAAAGGATATTCCCAGAAAAAAACTGGAATTCCTCGGTCAGATGTTCGCTGAGGGGCAGGGAAAAAGCCAGAAAGAAATGATGGCCTTCATGATGCCCATGATGAAAAAGGCGAAACAGGAAAATCTGACCTTTACCCCCCAGGAAATGAGCGCCGCCATCGCGGCAATCAAAAAGTACAGCTCTACGGACGAACTGAAGCAGATTGATAAGATACTGGCGAAGGCAAAGCAGTAACAGTTCAGCCCCCGCCACAAATCACACCACCGGGGCACAAGTTCCTGTTAAGACACACTCACGCTTAACAGGAGCCTACGCCCCGTGCGGCTGATAGAAAGCACGGGCAGGCATCTGTCTCATTTCCGGCAGAAATCAATGAGATACAATATTTACAATGCGGCCCGGCACATAAATCTCCTTGACAATGGTTCCGGTGAGCTTATCACCCAATGCTTCCTTCGCAGCGGCAATCACAGCCTCCTTCTCCATGTCCTTGGGGACGGAGATAGTGACACGCACCTTTCCGTTGACCTGAACGGCAATCTCCACTTCTGCTTCCACCGTCTTAGCTTCATCATACTCCGGCCAGGAAGTCTGGTAAACCCTTCCGCTAAAACCTGCTGTCTGCCAAAGTTCCTCGGTAATGTGAGGTGCCACCGGATTCAGCATGGTCAGCAGTGCTTTGTACTCTCCCTTGGTGACAGTATTCTTTTTGTAAAAATCATTGATCAATGACATCATGGCAGCAATGGCAGTATTATACTTTAAGTTCTCGTAATCTCCGGAAACCTTTTTGATGGTCTGGTGCATCTTTGTCTCCAGATCCGCGCTGTACCCGTCGCCATCTACCAGAATATCCTGCAGCTTCCAGACTCTCTCAAGAAATCTGCGGCAGCCTTTCACTCCGTCCTCACTCCATGCAGCGCTCAGATCAAAGGCACCGATGAACATCTCGTAGGTGCGCAGGGTATCCGCACCGTAATCTCTCACAATGTCGTCCGGATTCACCACGTTTCCTCTTGATTTGGACATCTTCTCCCCGTTGGAGCCCAATATCATTCCATGGCTGGTCCTCTTCTGATAGGGCTCGGCACAGGGAACCACTCCCTGGTCATAAAGAAATCTGTGCCAGAAGCGGGAGTAAAGCAGATGCAGTGTGGTATGCTCCATGCCGCCGTTGTACCAGTCAACGGGCATCCAGTATTCCAGAGCCTCTTTACTTGCCAGCGCCTTGTCATTGTGGGGATCCGTGTAACGGAGGAAGTACCATGAGGAACCTGCCCACTGGGGCATGGTGTCCGTCTCCCGCTTTGCGGGACCGCCACAGCAGGGGCAGGTGGTATTCACCCAGTCAGTCATAGCCGCCAGCGGAGACTCTCCGTTGTCAGTGGGCTCATAGGACTCCACTTCGGGCAGCTGCAAGGGCAGCTCGCTCTCATCCAACGGAACAAAGCCGCATTTTTCGCACTGCACAATGGGTATAGGCTCCCCCCAGTATCTCTGTCTGGAGAACACCCAGTCCCGGAGTTTGAAATTGGTCTTGCTGTGGCCGATTCCCTTCTCCTCCAGAAATGCAACTATTTTTTCCTTGGCATCCGCAACGGACAGACCGTTCAGGAAATCAGAATTCACCAGGGTTCCCGTGGCTACATCCGTAAATACCTGCTCCTGCACGCTGACAGGGCTGCCTGCAACCACCTCGATGATAGGCATACCGAATTTCTTTGCAAACTCCCAGTCCCTCTCGTCATGGGCGGGAACCGCCATGATCGCACCGGTTCCGTAGGTTATCAGCACATAGTCGGAAATCCAGATGGGAATCTCTTTGCCGTTCACGGGATTCGTGGCAGTAAGCCCGTCAATCTGTACGCCGGTCTTGTCCTTGGCAAGCTCTGTGCGCTCGAAATCGGACTTCTTTGCCGCCTGCTCTCTGTATGCCGCAAGTTCTCCATAATTTTTTATCTCATCCTTGTACTTCTCCAGCAGAGGATGTTCCGGGGACACTACCATGTAGGTGGCTCCGAACAGGGTGTCCGGCCTTGTGGTATAGATCCGCAGCTTATCATTCTTCCCGGTGATGGAGAAATCCACCTCGGCACCGGTGGACTTGCCGATCCAGTTTTTCTGGGAGACCTTGACCCGCTCAATATAGTCCACGGTGTCAAGCCCCTGGATCAGCTGATCTGCGTATTCAGTAATCTTCAGCATCCACTGACTCTTCACCTTGCGGACCACTTCCGCGCCGCAGCGCTCGCAGACTCCGTTCACAACCTCCTCGTTGGCAAGTCCTACCTTACAGGAGGTACACCAGTTGATGGGCATTTCGGTCTTATACGCGAGCCCCGCCTTGAACAGCTTTAAAAAGATCCACTGAGTCCACTTGTAATAGTCTGTGTCTGTGGTATTGATCTCCCTGTCCCAGTCAAAAGAGTAACCCAGAGCGTGAAGCTGTCCCTTGAAACGCTCCACATTGTTCTTCGTCACAATCTTCGGATGAATATGATTCTTGATGGCATAGTTCTCGGTGGGAAGTCCGAAGGCATCCCATCCCATGGGATACAGTACGTTATACCCCTGCATCCTTCTCTTTCTCGCCACAATATCCAGTGCAGTGTAGGGTCTTGGATGCCCCACATGAAGCCCCTGTCCCGACGGATAAGGAAACTCTACCAGTGCATAATACTTGGGTTTGGAATAATCATCGGAAGTCTTAAAGGCCTTCTCGTCATCCCAGACCTTCTGCCATTTTGTCTCCACCTCATGGTGGTTATAAGGTACTGCCATTCTTGTGTCCTCCTTTTCTGTCATCGGACTGCTCCGGACCTGCATACTCCGTTCGCAGGTCATGCAGAAAGTCCCGCCGCAGTCCATATAGAAAGCCCTCTCGTCTGCATAGAGACGAAAGGGCTTTGTTCCGTGGTACCACTCTATTTCATGTGTCTTTTCCTCCGAATCCCGTCCTGTTATAAACAGAATCCGTTCATTTCACACATGCACTTTTATGATAGATAACGGTATCTGCCGCCCCTTACTACTCACGGAAAATCGCATCCGGTAAATAAACATCTGAATAAGCTGCTCTCCCGCTTCGCGAGGGGAACTCCGAGGCCAGTTGGGGAAGTCTTCCTGCCGCCTCGCACCACCCGACGGCTCTCTGAAAGTCCGAAATCCTTAATACTCCTCTTCTACGTCCTGTCTGTTTGAAGTTATAGGCAATTTTAGCCTATTTTAACAGGACTGTCAAGCATTTCCTGTTTTATTCCTCCGCATCATTCTCTGCAACCTTGGCTGCCCTTGCAGCAACCTCCTTCTCCTGCACGTCGGAGGGTGCCTGCTCATAACGGACAAACTCATATGAGTATTCCCCGCGGCCTCCGGTCATGGAACGGAGATCAGTACAATAGCCGTACAGACAGCTCACGGGAATCTCCGCCTCGACAGTCTGTTTTCCTCCGGGAGCGGGATTCATGCCCAGAACGCGTCCGCGCCTCTTATTCAGGTCGCCCATAACATCGCCTGTGTAAGCGTCCGGAACCGTCACCTTCAGACTGGCAATGGGCTCCAGCAGCACGGGATGCGCCTCCATAAAGCCTTTCTTGAATGCCTGTACGGTAGCCATCTTGAACGCCTGCTCGGAGGAGTCTACCGGATGATAGGATCCATCGTACAGAACCGCTTTTACGCCGACCACGGGATAAGCAGCAAGGGGACCTTTCTGAACGGATTCCTGCAGGCCCTTTTCCACTGCCGGATAATAGTTCTTGGGAACCGCTCCGCCGACTACCTCTTGCTCAAACACATAGGCCTGCTCCAAATCCTCAGAGGGGCTGAAACGCATCTTCACATGACCGTACTGGCCGTGTCCGCCGGTCTGCTTCTTGTACTTATACTCCACATCAGACAGCTTCTTAATAGTCTCACGATAAGCCACCTTGGGCCTGGACAGTTCTACCTCCACCTTGTATTCGTTCAGCAGTCTGCTGACAATGATCTCAAGATGTTGATCTCCCATGCCGTAAATCAGTGTCTGACGGTTCTCGGCATCGTTCACGGTCTTCATGGTAAGATCCTCATGCCCTATCTTCTGCAGCGCCTGGGATATTTTATCCACATCAGCCTTGTTCTTCGGCTTGTAACGCATGTATGTATAGGGCGTTGAAAGCTCAAATTTACCGAATTTGATGGTGGTTGCTTTGGTGGACAGGCTGTTGCCTGTTCTGGCTGCCGTCAGCTTTGCCAATGCGCCGATGTCCCCAGCGTGAAGCTCGGGCACCTCGATGGGCTTGTTGCCCTGAAGTACATAAAGCTTTCCGATCTTCTCCTCAATATCCCTGTCAACGTTATAGATCAGGTCATCCGTCTTCAGTACGCCGGAATTAACCTTAATCAGGGAATATTTCCCGATAAAGGGATCTACAACTGTCTTCCAGATGTAAGCGGATTTCGCCTTGGAAAAGTCATAGTCTGCGTTGTAAATCTCATTGGTCTTCATGTTAATGCCGGCCACCTGTCTGTTCTCAGGGCTGGGGAAATATTTCACGATATCATCCAGCAGCGTGTAGACGCCCTGGCACAGCACGTTGGAACCCATGGTCATGGGAACGATGCTGCAGTCGCATACGTTGGTCCGAAGCGCCGCTCTGATCTCCGCCTCCGAGAAGGTCTCACCGCCGAAATAGCGCTCCATCATCTCCTCACTGGTCTCCGCCACCGCTTCCAGCAGCGTGTCACGGCAGATCTGCAGATTTGCCTTATTATACTCAGGCACCTCACAGGGAACCACTTCCTTGCCCTGCCAGCGGTTTCCTGTCTCGGCAATTACATTGACATAGCCCACAAACTTCTCGCTTTCACGGATGGGCAGGTTAAAAGGCGCCATCTTCTTGCCGTATGCGGCAGTCATGTCCTCCACCACCTGGCGGAAGGAAGCATTGTCCACATCCATATTAGATACATAGATCATTCTGGGCAGCTTGTATTTCTCACAGAGTTCCCACGCTTTCTGGGCACCCACCTCAATACCGGCCTTGCCGTTCACCACGATGATGGCAGCTCCTGCGGCGCTGACCGCCTCCTCCACCTCGCCCACAAAATCAAAATAGCCGGGAGTATCCATGATATTGATCTTGTACCCATCCCATTCAATCGGAACAACGGAGGTATTGATTGAGAACTGACGCTTCTGCTCTTCCTTGTCGTAATCGCTTATGGTATTTTTATCAGCCACCTTGCCCATTCTCGAAGTAATTCCGGACAGATAAGCCATGGCCTCCACCAGGCTCGTCTTGCCGCTTCCGCCGTGACCTAACAGTACCACATTGCGAATCTTGTCGGTTGTGTAAACTTTCATATAGGTTCCTCCAATTATGCAGTATTTTGGGCATTTGGTACATCCTATAAACGGACTATAAACTCCCATGTGTCTATTTTACTAAACAATTGTCTATTTTACAAGCTATTGTTAAAACATTTTCATTCTTGAATTTCGTACGCTGAAATGCTATAGTAGGGCAAGAATCCTAATATAAAAAAATGAGGAGGCCTACATGTCTGAACTGACCTGCGGTTTTATCGGCCTTGGACTGATTGGCGGTTCCATCGCCAGAGCTCTGAAAGAATATAACCACCGTATTAAAATTGTAGCCTATGATGTAAATTCCGAAACGCTCCGCCTTGCAAGACAGGATGCCGTGGCGGATATTATTTCTCCCGCCATCGATGAGAGTTTTTCGGACTGCGATTACATATTCCTGTGCGCACCGGTACAGAAAAATGATGCCAACCTTGCCGCCGTAAAAAAGGTGCTTTCTGAAAAATGCCTGCTGACAGATGTCGGCAGCGTCAAGACCACCATCCACAGTGCTATCCGCGAGGCAG
>CAMWJV010000015.1 GCA_947174665.1 uncultured Lachnospiraceae bacterium | reverse complement strand
AAATTAGTATTTATTTTAGGAGATGCAGCAGTTGGTAAAATGACAGTTGGGCAATCACTGATGAAAATTACGGATTTAAGGTTGTTCCACAATCATATGACCATTGAACCGGTGCTGGAGATATTCGGGTATTATGATGCAAAAACAATCACAGAGCTGCGGGAAATTGTGTTTCGGAATTTCGCCTGCTCTGACGGGTACGGTATGATCTTTACATACATGTGGGATTTTGACAGCCGTTCGGATTGGGATTATATTGAACATGTGAAAAGTATTTTTGCGCCCTATGGCACAGAATTTTACTGCGTGGAGCTGGTAGCAGATTCCGAGACCCGCCTGGAACGAAACAAAACTGAAAACCGGCTGAAACATAAAGCGTCAAAGCGCGATGTGGAATTGTCTGATCAGAGAAACCGTCATTTGGATGAGAATCACCGTCTGGTGAGCGATGAGGGGGAGATACCTTTTGAAAATTATCTTCGGATTGACAATACCCACATGCCTGCGGAGGAAGCGGCGGAACTGATCCGGCAGGAATTCAACCTGTGACGGGGACGCAGAATGCTGTATGAGAAAGGAACAGAATCAATGAACTGTAACAAGGCATTTACCGTGAAAAAAATGACAATAGAGGATTATGAGGGGCTGCGGGCACTGTGGATGACAATTCATGGCTTCGGCATTCGAAGCATCGACGATTCCAGGGAGGGCGTGGAGCGGTTCCTGAGCAGGAATCCCGGTATCAGTGTGGTGGCGGTGGCAGAAGACGGCGCCGTGGTGGGGGGTATTCTCTGTGGTCATGACGGCAGGCGGGGCTGCCTGTATCATGTGTGTGTCAGGGAGGATTACCGCAGGAACGGTATCGGCAAGGCCATGGTGGTTCACTGTATGAATGCCCTGAAGGAAGAGGGAATCAACAAGGTCAGCCTGATCGCTTTTACGAAAAATGATGTGGGAAATGCATTCTGGAACTGCATCGGCTGGACGAAGCGGGAGGATCTGAACTATTATGACTTTACATTAAACGAGGCAAATATTACGGCATTCAACCAATAACAAGAAATGAAGATTTTCTAAGGTCAGAAAATACCTGACCTAAGAAAATCTAAGTCATTTCTGAAAGAATTTTCAAGAAACAATGAAGAAGGAGGAGAATATGATACAGATTGATGGCGGTGTGACCGCGGCAAAGGGATTTGAGGCAGCAGGCGTGGAGGCGGCTGTAAAATATGAGAACCGAAAGGATATGGCGCTGGTGTACAGCACTGTGCCCTGCAGAGTGGCGGGAACCTTTACCAGCAATGTGGTAAAGGCGGCGCCGGTGCTCTGGGACAGGGATGTGGTGGAAAACTCTCCCTATGCTCAGGCAGTGGTGGTGAATTCCGGCATAGCCAACGCCTGCACCGGAAAACAGGGAATGGACTGCTGTAAGGCGGAGGCGGAGCGCCTGGGAAAGCTGCTGGGCATTCCCGAGAATTCCGTACTGGTGGCTTCTACAGGCGTCATTGGGAAGCAGCTGCCCCTGGACAGGATTACCGCCGGCATTGAGAAGCTGGCGGCAGCAAAGGCTGCCACTCCGGAGGCGGGGCTGGATGCCGCAAAGGCAATTATGACTACTGACACAGTGTACAAGCAGATTGCAGTACAGTTTCAGGCGGGCGGCAGGACAGCAACTATGGGGGCCATGTGCAAGGGTTCCGGCATGATTCATCCCAATATGTGTACCATGCTGGGATTCATCACCACTGATGTGAACATCTCTAAGGAGATGCTGCAAAAGGCTCTCAGTGCTGACGTGGTGGATTCCTTTAACATGATCTCCGTGGATGGAGACACTTCCACCAACGATACGCTGTTGGTGCTGGCAAACGGGCTGGCGGGCAATGATGAGATTACCACGGAGGGCGTGGATTATGACGCTTTCTGTGAAGCACTCCACTATGTCACCACTTATCTTGCCAGAAAAATGGCGGGAGACGGCGAAGGAGCCACATGTCTCTTTGAAGCTAAGGTAGTGGGAGCCGCATCCAAAGAGGAGGCACGGATACTGGCCAGGTCAGTGGTCTGCTCTTCTCTCTCCAAGGCTGCCATCTTCGGACATGATGCCAATTTCGGACGGTTTCTTTGTGCATTGGGCTATTCCGGCGCAAAATTTGACCCTGAGAATGTGGATCTGTATTTCAGGAGTCGTTCCGGTGAAATTCATATTTTCGGCAATGGCGTGGCCTGCGACTACAGCGAGGAGGAAGCCACGAAGATTCTCTCCGACCCGGAGGTCACCGTGGTGGCGGACATGCATATGGGAAAGGCGGAGGCGACCGCATGGGGCTGCGACCTCAGCTATGACTATGTAAAAATAAATGCGGATTACCGCAGCTAATTGTGAAGGAAATCACTAAGCTTGTGCCGAATGAAATTCGGCATGATACCTCGCTAAGTGATTTCACGCTCTGCAAAGCAGAGCTTCTTCACAAGGAAGAACGCAAAGGCAGCGTTCTTCCGGGTTTGCACCGGTTTATTCAATGTTTGTGCCGATCATAGCGGCGGAAAGGTATGGCTATCAATTATGGAAAAGGATATGGAAAAGGTACTTCAAAAGGCGGAGGTTCTCATTGAGGCACTTCCGTACATACAGCGTTTTAATCGCAAGATAATCGTTGTCAAGTACGGTGGCAGCGCTATGAGCAACGAGGAGCTCCAGAAGAATGTTATTAAGGATGTAACGTTGCTGAAGCTGGTAGGATTTAAGCCTATCATTGTCCATGGAGGCGGAAAGGAGATCAGCCGCTGGGTAGGCAAGGTGGGCAAGGAAGCGAAGTTTGTGAACGGACTCCGTGTCACGGATGAGGAGACCATGGAGATTGCGGAGATGGTCTTAAACAAGGTGAACAAGAGTCTCGTGACCATGGTTCAGGAACTGGGAGTCAAGGCCGTTGGTATCAGCGGAAAGGACGGCGGACTGCTGCAGGTGGAAAAAAAGTATTCGGATGGCCAGGATATCGGCTTTGTGGGAGAGATCACCCAGGTCACTCCGAAGGTGCTGTATGACCTTCTGGAGAAGGATTTTCTGCCGATTGTGGCACCGATTGGAATGGATGAGAATTTTCAGACCTATAACATCAATGCGGATGACGCGGCCTGTGCCATTGCCAGGGCGGTGAATGCGGAGAAGCTTGCATTCCTCACGGACATTGAAGGGCTTTACAAGGACATCAATGACAAATCCTCCTTCATCTCCAGACTGTCCGCAACAGAAGCGGAGAGGCTGATTTCCGAAGGATATATCGGGGGCGGTATGCTGCCCAAGCTGAACAACTGCACCTCGGCGATCCGCAGCGGTGTAAACAGGGTGCATATCCTGGACGGCAGGATTCCTCACTGCCTGCTTTTGGAAATATTTACCAATCAGGGTATCGGAACAGCCATCGTGGATGATGCCGAGTTCGAGACGATGGAGAAGTAAAACGGGAAAGGAAAAAGAAAGATCATGGACATGCGGGAATATATCGGAGAGGCGGAAAAAGCGCTGCTCCACACCTATAATCGTTATCAGATCGTGCTGGAAAGGGGAGACGGGGTCCGGCTCTATGACATGGAGGGCAAGGAATATCTTGATTTTGTGGCAGGTATTGCCGTGTTTGCGTTTGGGTACAATAACAGGGAATACAATGAAGCGCTGAAGGCACAGATAGACAAGATAATACACACCTCCAATTATTACTATAACATACCCGCCATTCAGGCTGCAAAAAAACTGAAGAAAGTTTCCGGTATGGACAGGGTTTTCTTTACCAATTCCGGAGCGGAGGCGGTGGAGGGAGCGCTGAAGGCGGCGCGGAAGTACGCTTACCTTAAGGATGGCAGGACGGACCATGAGATAATTGCCATGAATCATTCCTTCCATGGCAGGACTTTCGGAGCGCTGGCGGTCACCGGCAATCCGAAGTACAGGGAGCCATTTGAGCCGCTGATAGGCAATATCCGGTTCGGGTCAATGAATGACATTGGGAGCGTGAAGGCGCAGATTACCGACAGGACCTGTGCCATCATCCTGGAGACGGTGCAGGGGGAGGGCGGTCTGGTCCCTGCCACAGAGGACTTTTTGAAAGAAGTCCGGGCCATCTGTGACGAGAGAGATATCCTGCTGATCCTGGACGAGATACAGTGCGGCATGGGCAGAACCGGGTACATGTATGCCTGGCAGAAATACGGCGTGAAGCCGGACATTATGACTACGGCAAAAGCGCTGGGCTGCGGCGTGCCTGTAGGAGCTTTCCTGATGACCGAGAAGGTGGGGCAGAATTCCCTGGCGGCGGGAGATCACGGAACTACCTATGGCGGGAACCCTCTTGCCTGTGCGGCGGTGGAAAAAGTGCTTGATTTATTTGAGCAGAACCATATAATAGAGAATGTGAGAGAGGTAGCCCCTTATCTGGAAAAGCGCCTTGAGGAGCTGAAGGAGAAACATGACTGCATCACGGAGAGGCGTGGAACCGGACTGATGCAGGGGCTGGTGTTAGACAGGCCCGTGGGAGATACGATCAACCGCGCGCTGGAGAACGGATTGATTCTGATCAATGCAGGAGCAAATATTATCCGCTTTGTACCTCCTCTCATTATCACAAAAGATAACGTAGACGAAATGATTTCGATATTGGAGAAAAGCCTGGTATGAATTTAAAAAAGAGATTGACAGCGGTGGCGGTGGTGGCGGCTTTTGCCGCCGCTGTTGTTTACGGCGGTACGCTGGATGTTGGCACAGAGCCGGAGGAAATATCGAAGCCCTCCTGGTTTGACAGGGAGGATACCATTTATTTCTGGTATTCCGATGAGACTATGACTAATTTTGTGAACAGTGCGGCGGTTTCCTTCGGCGAGAAGGAGAACGTGCATGTGATTCCGGTGCTGACTTCGGACAGTCAGTATCTGGAAGCAATCAACCGTGCATCCCTGCAGGAAGACCAGATGCCTGACGTGTACATCATCAGTCATGACTCTCTGGAAAAGGCTTATCTGGCGGGACTGGCGGAAGAGATACGGGATGAGGGCAATGTGTGCAGCGAGAGCAATTTCCCGGAATCGGCGCTGTCCGCAGTATCCTACCACGGGAAAACAGTGGCCTATCCCCTTTCCTTTGAGACCAGCGCATTGATTTATAATGAGACCTACCTGGCGGAGTGGGCGCGGCAGAGTGCGCTCAAGGAATTGCTGGGGGATGGCACCGAGGATGGAGAGCCGGCGGAGGATTCAACGGGAATTGACCTGAATGAGGAGGAACTGGCGGCGAAGACCGAAGAATATTTCCAAAAGGCTATTCCGGGAACGCTGGATGACCTTTTGACCATCGCTGATACCTTTGATCTCCCGGAGGGCGTGGAAGGAATTATGAAATGGGCCGTGTCGGACATTTTTTATAATTACTGGATAGTGGGGAACTATATGATTGTCGGCGGGGATGCCGGTGATGATGAGAACAATATTCATATCGCAAACCAGGATACGGTTGCCTGTCTTGAGGTGTACAAGGGCTTGGGCCAGTTCTTCTTTATTGAGTCGAACACTGTTACCTATGATTCGGCGATCCGGGACTTTATGGATGGAAAGATAGTATTTACCATTGCCACTACGGATGTGGTGGACAGGCTGGCGGAGGCGAAGGCAGAAGGAAGTTTTGCTTTTGACTATGGCGTTGCCATGATGCCCATGGTGAGCAGTGAACTTAAGAGCCGCTCCATGTCCGTGACGAATGCAGTGGCAGTGAACGGTTATTCACAGCACAAGGAGCTGGCAAATAAATTTGCTGCGTACCTGGTGGATGAGTGTGTCGATTCTCTCTATGAGAGAACAGGGAAGGCACCGGCAAAACTGAGCGCAGGCACAGACAACGGGGCGTTGCAGATTTTTAAGCTGGAATATGCACGCAGTGTTCCGCTGCCGAAAATGATGGATACAGGTAATTTCTGGCTGCACCTGGAAAGATTGTTTGCCCAGGTGTGGGACGGCGAGGATGTGACGGCACAGGTACAGGAACTGGCATCTCAGATTGAGGCCCAGACGGATACCGGTCTGTAAGTTCATACTGTCATCAGCCGCCCGGGACAGTGCGCATAGATCAACCAATCAAAGGGTACACTTAAGAGAAAAAGGAAAGGTGTATTTTGATGATTGGTTTTTTTATTGCTTTGATTTCCGGTTCCCTGATGAGTATACAGGGTGTGTTTAATACACAGGTCACCAAGGCGTCCAGCATCTGGGCGGCCAGTGCATTCGTACAGCTGTCGGCGCTGGTGGTCTGCCTGGGAGCCTGGCTCTTTACGGACAGGAGCAATCTGATGCATGTGTTTCAGGTGCAGCCTAAATATATGCTGCTGGGCGGCGCGATAGGGGCATTTATCACATATACGGTCATAAAGAGCATGGACATGCTGGGGCCTGCCAAAGCCGTGATGCTGATCGTGGTGGCCCAGCTGCTGGTGGCATATGTCATTGAGCTGCTTGGCTGGTTCGGCGTGGAAAAGCAGCCCTGGGAGTGGAGAAAAGCAGTGGGCATGGCAGTGGCTGTTGCCGGAATCATTATTTTTAAATGGAAATGATGAAAAGTGGCTTGTAAAAAGATTACAATTCTATTACAATAATGTTAATCAGCATAGAGAGGCAATCCCTGAAAGAGAGGGACTATGGTGAAAATTAAATTAATAAAGGCTTTGTTATGCGGATTTGCTCTGAGCGGATTGCTGTGTGGCTGCGATACACATACGGACAGCCTGGTTCTTGTGGGCGAGAGTGCGGCTGAGGTGTCAGGAGACAGCGGCGAAAACGCTTTTGGCGAGGGAAGTCTGCCTTCCGCTGCCGGGGAGTTAATGTCGCCGGATGCAGATTCGGAGGAAGTTTCCCGGATTTATGTGTATGTATGTGGCGCAGTCAACAGTCCGGGCGTGGTGGTTTTGCAGGAGGGAAGCAGAGCGGAAGCAGCGCTGGAAGCCGCAGGCGGTTTTCGGCAGGATGCCAGGACGGATTATGTGAACCTGGCCGCAAAGGTGTCGGACGGCGAAAAGCTGTATTTCCCGACTGAGGAGGAGACAGCAGGGCAGTCGGCGGAGCTGTCGGAGGAAAGCGGCGGAGACGGTCTGATCAACATTAATACGGCTGACGAAGCGGCTCTCTGTATGCTTTCGGGAATCGGTGAGTCCAGAGCCAGGGATATTGTACACTACAGGGAAGAGAACGGGCCGTTTGAGAGCTGCGAGGACATTATGAATGTGCCGGGCATCAAGACAAGCGTTTACAATAAGATCAAAGACAGGATTAAGATAGAGTGAGGAAGGGTTAAGATGGCAGAGAAAAGAGCATTGGTAGTGGACGATGAAAAACTGATCGTGAAGGGAATCCGCTTCAGTCTGGAACAGGATAATATGCAGGTGGATTGTGCTTATGATGGGGAGGAAGCGCTGGAGTATGCGCGGAACAATCAGTATGATATTGTGCTTCTGGATGTGATGCTGCCAAAGCTTACGGGTTATGAGGTCTGTCAGCAGATTCGTGAATTTTCCAATGTGCCTGTCATCATGCTGACGGCAAAAGGGGATGACATGGATAAGATACTGGGCCTGGAATACGGCGCAGACGATTACATTACCAAGCCTTTTAACATTCTGGAGGTGAAAGCGCGGATCAAGGCCATTATGCGGCGCATGGAGCCAAAGCGCGTCATGGGTGATGCGGCCGTGGCACCAAAGTCGGTTGAGAGCGGGGATATGAAGCTGGACTGCGAGGGCAGAAGAGCTTATATTGCCGGGAAGGAAATCGGACTTACCGCGAAGGAGTTTGAGGTTTTGGAGCTGCTGATGTTCAATCCCAACAAAGTTTACAGCCGTGAAAATCTGCTGCAGCTTGTGTGGGGAGTGGATTATCCGGGAGATGTGCGGACAGTGGATGTGCATATCAGGCGGCTTCGGGAGAAAATCGAACAGAATCCAAGCGAACCAAAATATGTACATACCAAGTGGGGCGTCGGCTATTATTTTTATAACGAATAAGGGAATTACAGGATGGCGGTAAAAATTTGGGAGACACTGAAGAATCTCCTTTCTTTGCGTAGCCTGCGGGCGCGCATCTTTATCATTATACTGGTGATCGGCATTGTTCCCAGTGTGCTCATGCAGTATGGTATTCTGAACAGCTATGAGGAGCGCAGCGTGCAGAACAGAATTTCCACGGTGCAGAACCAGCTCATGATCGTAGGAAACCATCTGGTCAGCAACCATTATTTCAGCAGTACAACAACAAATGAAAATGTGATCAATGCGGAACTGGAAATGATTTCAAATCTCTATGAGGGGCGGGTCATGATCATTGACTCCAGTCTGAAGGTCGTAAAGGATACCTATGGTATCAGCGAGGGGAAGACAATGATCTCCGAGGAGGTCATCCGCTGCTTTCAGGGGGAGCGTATGTCCCATTATGACCGGGAGCACGGTTACATAGAGATGACTACGCCCATCGTGGACTCCGGCAGTTCAAATGATGGAATAAGTACCATTGTAGGAGTCATGGTAACAAGTATTTCCAACGATGCCATTATTGCAACGATGGAGGCCCTGAACCGGGAGGCTATGATTCTGCAGTATCTGATGCTGATCGGAATTCTGGCCTGCGCGCTGATTCTCTCCACCGTGCTGACGCGGCCCTTCAGCAGGATTACTGAAGAGATAAATGCGGTGAAGGCGGGATACAGCGATAAGACCATTGACGTTCCGGACTACGCAGAGACCGTGCATATCGTGGAGGCATTTAACCAGCTGTTGAAACGTATGAAAACGCTGGATGATTCCAGGCAGGAGTTTGTGGCAAACGTGTCCCATGAACTGAAGACGCCCATAACATCCGTTAAGGTGCTGGCTGACTCACTGCTGGCTCAGGGGGATGCACCGGCGGAGCTGTACCGGGAGTTTATGGAAGATATAGTGTCAGAGATTGACAGGGAGAATCAGATCATCACGGATCTGCTGGCGCTGGTAAGAATGGAGAAGAAGGTGCAGAGCCTGAACATTGTGCCTTTGAATATCAATGATCTGACAGAACTGATCCTGAAGAGGCTTCGTCCCATTGCCAGAAAAAGGGATGTGGAGCTGGTCTTTGAGAGCATGCGCACAGTGGTGGCTGAAGTGGATGAGGTCAAGCTGACCCTGATCATGACGAATCTGGTGGAGAATTCCATTAAGTATAACAAGGAGCATGGCTGGGTAAAAGTGGAACTGGATGCGGATCATCAGTATTTTACGTTTACCGTCAGCGATTCGGGACTGGGAATTCCGGAAGACTCCCTGCCCCATATTTATGAGCGTTTTTACCGTGTGGACAAATCGCACTCTAAAGACATTGGCGGCACCGGGCTTGGACTGGCTATTACTAAGAGTGCAGTATTGCTGCACAGAGGTTCCATCACGGTTACCAGCGTAGAGGGGGAGGGTTCCTGCTTTGTAGTGAAGATTCCGCTGATCTATATCGCTGAAGCGTGAGAACATACAGAAAGGTCTGAAAATGAAGAGGTTATATGGTATTCTGGCGGCGTTGTCTGCCGTTCTGGCGCTGACCGCATGCGGGGCAGCGGAGGAGCAAAATGAAAATACGGTGCAAATATATTTTATCAGCAATTCGGAGACCAAGGTTGAAGCCCACCCGCATGTGATGGAGAGCGCAGATACAGAGGAAATGGTTGACGAACTGATTCAGTGCCTGTCCACTAATCCGGAAAAGCTGGAGTATAAAGCACCCCTGCTGATGGGGTTTCAGGTGCTTGACGTAACCTGGGACGGAGAGAAGGTGCTGCTGGATGTGGATAAATCATATCTGGAGCTTTCGACTGCTACGGAGGTTCTGACCCGGGCATCTGTGGTGCGTACCCTGACTCAGTTGGATAAAGTTAATTATGTGGGAATTACGGTGGAAGGTAATCAGCTGTCCGACAGTCTGGGAAACGTGGTGGGCTGGATGAATGCAGACCAGTTTATCGACAATAACGGAAACGAGATTAACACCTATGAACAGGTGAGGGTGATGCTGTATTTTGCCGGGGAGGACGGAACGAATCTGATAGCGGCATACCGGGAGAAGTATTATTCCACCAGTATTCCGCTGGAGCGCTTTGTGGTGGATGAGCTGATTGCAGGGCCGAGCGGGCATGTGGAGGGGCTATATCCTACCATAAATCCCGCAACCAGGGTCATCAGCGTCATGACGAAGGATGGCATCTGCTATGTAAATATGGATGAAAGCTTCCTCACGGTGGTGAACAATGTCTCAACGGATGTATCAATCTATTCCATTGTCAATTCACTGGTGGAGCTGAACAATATCAACAAGGTCCAGATACTGATCAACGGGGAGACACCGTCCGGTTTTCAGTCCAATATGTTTGAGAGAAATCTGGATATTGTAACAACACTGGAGAATTAAGCATGAGAAGACCGCTTTTTGCGGCGGCCGTTGCTGTGGTGGCGGTGGTGTGGGCCGGGCTGGCGGCAGGGTGGTATGATGCACCGCCGCCGGAATGGACCGACAGGTCAAATGTGGAGCAAATTGCTTCGGGACAGTATACTTCGGAACAATCGACTTCATGGTATGTCACAGGGCAGGTCTGCCGAAAAGAAGAAGAAAAAATCTGGTTACAATCTGTAATAATCAATGATTCCATTCCCTATGAAGAAAAACTGATATGTGAACTGACGGATGGCGGTACAGACATTTCCCTGGGAAGTATTTCCCTGGGAAGCCGGGTGACGGTATCCGGTATTTTTGCACCCTTTTCCGGGGCTGCCAATCCGGGAGAGTTTGACACGGCGGCATATTACCGCTCTCTGGGAGCGGGAGGACGGCTTCGGAAGGTCAGCGTGCTGAGACAGAGCGAGGAATGCTGGAAAGTGAGGGAGACGCTGTATCAGGCAAAATTGTATCTGAAGGAACGACTGTACAGAGTTTTTCCCGAGCGGGAGGCCACGGTCATGTGCGCTCTTCTGCTTGGGGAGAAGGGAGACACGGACAGCGATTTAAAGGAATTGTATAAGCGAAACGGAATTCTGCATATTCTGAGCATTTCCTCATTGCATATCACCATAATAGGCATGAGCCTGTACCGGCTGCTGCGCAGGACGGGACTGCCCATTGTCACAAGTGCCGGGGCGGGTGCCGTGGTGCTTGTACTCTACGGAATGATGACGGGATTCAGCGTATCCGCCTGCCGCGCTATAGGGATGTACCTGATTCGAATGTTTGGAGAAATCTGCGGACGGACTTACGACATGTTGACTGCCCTGGGCATTCTTGCCGCGGCCATGACGCTGGCCAATCCGCATTATTTGCAAAATGCGGGATTTTTGCTGTCCTTTTCCGCAGTTCTGGGAATCGGAGCAGTCTATCCGGCCATGGTGCCAAAAGAATACCCGGTACGTCCGAAGTTTTACGGAGAGAATCCGTTGCTGCTTTTGTTGAAAAGTCTGCTGCGAAAGCTGAAATATGCGGCATTGGCCAATCTATCCATTACCCTGGCAACGCTGCCCGTGCAGCTGTGGTTTTACTATGAGGTGCCGGTATGGGGAATGGCGCTGAATCTGTTGGTGCTGCCCCTGCTGATGCCTGCGCTGATCACAGGTTTTTTAAGCCTTGTGCCGGGGCTCGGAGGACTGGGAGCGTTGGATCGACTGGTGCTTTGGTGGTATGAGGCGGCCTGCAGGTTTTTTGACAAAATGCCCATTGGCGTCTGGAATCCGGGCAGGCCGGAAGCCTGGCAGATCGTGGTGTATTACGGGATGCTGGTCTGCGCTTTGATACTGTCGAAAGTTGTGAGGGAAATTGCAAGGTCTGACAGAACCGGACGCTTGTCAGCATTCACATCAATACTTGTCAAGGCAGCAGTCTGTGGGTTTACCAGAGCCCTGCAGGGAGTCATCCTGGCCGTGGCAGTCCTCGTTCTGGCAATCCGTCCGGGAGCGCAGAACAGAGTGATCTTCCTGGATGTGGGTCAGGGGGACTGCTGCCTGGTGCAGACGGAGTCCGGAGTGAATTATCTCTTTGACTGCGGCAGCAGCAGTCGGAGCAAAGTGGGACAGTATGTGCTGCTTCCGGCCTTGAAATATTATGGAATACATAAGCTGGACGGAATTTTTCTGTCCCACCCGGACGCAGATCATATGAACGGTATTTTGGAACTGCTGGAGCTTGCGGAGGATAACCATCTGACGGTGGGACAGTTGATTCTGCCCGCTGTTGATGAAGATGCCAGAATGAAAGAGTTTGGCGAAATCCTTGCAGCGGTGGAGGCCATGCATCAGAGCCGGGACGGCGGAGTGCGGGTGGCATGGCTGGGAGCAGGAGACAGCTGGGACTGTGGGGATGTTAGTTTCCTGTGTCTGAATCCCCGGAAGGGATGCAGCGCAGCGGGAGAAAACGCTTACTCGGAATGTATTTACGGAGATTTCGGCAGTTTTTCACTGCTTTTGACAGGAGATGTAGAGGGAGAGGGAGAGAAAGTCCTGGTGGCGGAACTGCAAAGCCGGGAAATCAACAGCGTGACAATGCTGAAGGCTGCTCATCACGGCAGCCGCAATTCCACCTCGCCGGAGTTCCTGAAGCAGATTCATTCTCAGGCAGTGGTAATCTCCTGCGGGCAAAACAACCGCTATGGACATCCCCATGAAGAGTTATTGAAGAGGCTGGAAGAAGCCGGAAGTCATGTGTTTCGGACGGATCAGGGCGGAGCTGTCATCCTGTGGACGGATGGAAAGCGGGTGGAAGCAGGATATTACGTACAGGCGGAAAAAGATATGGCTGATTGAAAGCCGGTCGATGCTATGTTATAATACAGTTAAAATTCATAAAAAAGGGGATAAATTTATGGCGGAGTTTTTTTCCAGAATGAATGACGAGTATGCTCAAAAGCATTTCCCGGGCGGTTCTGTATTTGCCAATGCTTTGAAGACGGTAAAGCAAAGAGGCATCGCCGGTATTTTTTTCTTTGTCTTGTTTTTTGCCGCAGCCATGTACGGGGTCATATGGGGAATCGGCAGAACGATTGATTTCGCATCCAACGGAAAGAATGATATGATTGGCGTTGGTATCGGGATTAGCGTAGTTCTTGGCCTGATTGCTCTGGGCTGCTTTTTCGTCTTGAGATTCATGATCAAGGGGGTTCGACAAGGCGTGGGTGATTACATTGCCAGCTCCGCAAAATGCAGCCAGCTATCGGTGAGCGAGATTGAAGAGTTTGACAGGCAGGCATTTGCTTCGGACTGTTACATTCTGAAACTTACGGCGGGACTTGACCGAGCGTTTTCCAACGCTACAAACAGCGACGGGCTGCTCACAAGGGACTATATTTATCTGGCTGATACTGCCCAGACCGTTATGCGCGTGGATAGTCTGAAGGCGTGTTTCTTTACTGACTATACTTATTATATCACTACCGGAAACCGCAGCAGAAAAATCCACAATCTGGCAATCTGTCTGATCGCGTCCAACGGCGTAAGCGTTGTTTCTGACACTACCGAAAAAGCGGGGCAGGCTCTTATGGAAATTCTTAAGGAACGAAACGGTACTATCGACACCAATGAGGGTAGAGTGGTGCCGGAGGGCAGGGAGTTTGATAACTACAAAAAAAGGGTGCTTGAAACATCCTAAAGAGGTAGAGTGTGGTGCAAAAACAGATTAACCGTTCTGACAAATGATGTCAGGACGGTTTTATTTTGAATTCATCATGTCCGGCTTGACACATAACCGTATCAATCGTATAATACGGTTGAAGAACTGTGTTATACGACTGATACGGTTGGAGCGTGAGAGATGATATCATTTGAGGATTTCATACTTGGAGATGATTGTCCGATTTATCTGCAGATCATCCGGTATGTAAAGCAGGGGATTGCGGCGGGAGCCATAGGAGATCAGGAGGAGGTTCCTTCCAGAAGGGCGCTGTCCGCATTGCTGGGGGTAAATCCAAATACCATACAGAAGGCGTACCATATGCTGGAAGAGGAGGGAGTCATTGTCTCCCGGTCCGGCGCTAAAAGTTATACCCATGTAGGTGTCGGGACGGTGGAACGCATCCGCAGGGAACTGCTGACAGAGGATACAAGAACCTGGGTGACAGCCATGAAGCAGCTGGGGATCTCTCGGGAGGAAGCGTTTGTACTGGCAGAAGGAATATGGAGAGGGGAAGCCGGAAAGGGGAGGCCGGAAAGTGAACTGTAATGATCGTATGTCTGCCGGAGCAGGCGGGCAGGGAGGTTGCAAAATGAAAGAGGAGAAAAAGGGAAAAGGCATGGGCCCGGCGTTGGCTCTGTGGGCCTTGCTGGCAAGAAGCAGTATTTATAAAATCCTTGCGGTATTGGTATTGATGGTGCCTGCGGAAGTGATATTGTTTTGCAGAAATATCAAGACAGAATATCATACTTTGACGACAACGGTGGAAAGCAGTCATATTTCTGTGGTTTTTCTTACGGCATTAGGGCTGGTGTACTTTGCACTGGTCTGGACGGAGGGGCAGCTGGATTCCAGGAGCGGCGGGACCATGCTGCGGCTGCGATTGTCCGGCAGCAGGATTTTCTGGATAAAGACGGCTTATAACACGGCATGCCTGGTGCTGCTTTTTGCAGTGCAGATATGGCTCTGCATTTGGCTGGTGGGGGTATACGGAAGGGAAGCGGAGGAGGTATACGCTTCGCCTCAGAGGCTGTTTCTGGCATTCTACCGTATTGATTTCCTGCATTGCCTGCTGCCGATGGCAGAGGCGGGGAAGTGGGTGCGCAATGTATTGTTGCTGCTTTCCTTTGGAATGGAAGCGGCAAGGAGAGCAGAGAAGACGGAATATATACAGCCTATTCTGCTGTATGTCCTGACTGCAAACTGGTTTGTAAGCCTTCTGGGAGGGAATGTGATAGACTGGATCTGCATCATCCTGTATACAGTGTTGATCGTCGTTAACGTGCGGCAGGTACGGGAGAAGGAAAGAGAGGAGGTGCAATCCAATGCGTGACGCTGACAGGAGAAAATTGTACAGCAGAGGGCGATTTATAAAGAAAGCAAGGGCTGCCGGAAAGCTGACAGATTTATGGAATCCTGAAAAACTCTTTCCGCCGGGATATGAGTACGAATGGGAGCGGAACAGCGTCGTGCTTCTGTTTGGAATCGGTGTGGGACTGAGCCTTCAGTTTTTCGGGAGATTGTATCAGGCCGCAGAGGTATTATATGAGTATACAGACCGGAGGCGGGTGCTTAGAGAGGACGCGATAGCAGCTTCCTTTGGGCATCTGGTGACGGGGCATTGGGGTTTGTATGTTCCATTGGTTCTGTTTCTGACGGCAATGATGATATACCACTATAGTTATTACTACCGTGTCACCAGAAGTATTTATCTGATGCGCAGGCTTCCCAGGCGGGGCGTGGTGTTTAAAAGTTGTGTGCTGGGGCCGCTTACAGGTCTGGGGATGGCTGCTGTGGTCTTAGCACTGCTCTATCTTTTGTATTATGGAATCTATGTATTAGTGATACCGGGAGAGTGTCTGCCATAGGGCGGAAAGAGGGAGAAAAAGCTATGCTGGAAATAAAGGGACTGAGAAAAATCTATTACGGAAAACTGGGAGGGGTGGAGGCCTTAAACGGTGCGGACCTGACCGTGGGACCGGGGGAGATCATAGGACTTTTCGGGGAAAACGGAGCAGGAAAGACTACGCTTCTTAAGAGTATACTGGGATTTCAATCCTATGAGGGGAAGGTTCTTCTGGACGGAGAGAAGATCAACCGGGGTAATATCGGCAGACTTTCCTTTGCAACCTGCGAGCATTCCTTTTTTCCGAACCTGACGCCCTTATCCCACAGGGAATTTTACCGGATGCACTTCGGAACCTTCCGGGATAAAAGGTTTGAAGCCCTGATGGATTTCTTTGAGCTGCCCATGAGGAAGGTTCTGAAAAGTTATTCCACAGGACAGAAAAATCAATTTGAGGTAATACTGGCATTGTGTCAGGGGGCGGACTATATTTTGATGGATGAACCCTTTGCGGGTAATGACATATTTAACAGAGAAGATTTTTATAAGGTGCTGCTGGGCATTCTGGAGCCGCAGGAGACAATTATCCTGTCTACCCATTTGATCGAGGAAGTGGAAAGGTTTGTGGGAAGGGCGGTTCTGCTTCGAAAGGGGCGGATTGTGGGAGATGTGACTACTCTGGAGCTCGAGGAGCAGGGCAGAAGTCTGAAGGAATATATCATGGAAATTTACGGATATCGCCCGGACAGAGTAAATAAGGCGCTGGGAGACTTGACAGATGGGGGTTATTGATTATGAAAAAGAGTTTGATCTTGTGGCTGCTCATGACGGTGCTGGCGGTATTTTCCCTGCCGGCCGCACTGATCCTGGCAGACAGCGGAAAGGAAAAGATTCTGATAACCGAAGAAATCCTGTCAGGAAATCCGGCGGAGGCGGAAGGAATTGTCTTGAGGATTCCCTCTCACTGGAGAAGACAGCTGCTCTGGGATACGGAGTATACCATCGGCGAGGGGAAGACGGAGAGCAGCTTTATCTTTTCTTCCGGACAGGTTTCCTGGAAGGAGCCGGAGGTGAAATGCAGGGCCGATCTTCAAATACAAAACAGCTTCGGAACATCCTTCGGGCCGGGTGTCACCTCTCTGAGCTGGGAATCCGGCGGCGTCTATGCAATCGTCAACAGTGTGGTGCAGCGGACCGAAAGCGGTGAAACGCATACGGAAGTCATCAGGCTTGGAGATTACAGTCCGAGTTACCCGCTGGATTTCTCTATGACGACAGGATTTTCAATCGAATATGAGGGCGATTATATGCAGGCCATTGATTATCTGAGTGATTTTTTTCATATCCGGACGGCGGAGGACATAGCTCAGGTGACTGTAGAAAAAAATACCCGGGGAGAAATTACGAAGGTGGCTTTCCAGCATTTTGACACCGATGAGGATGTGGAGATCATCAACGCCGCCACTGACGGAGGCAGGGGCATATACTTTGTCTACGGCCTTCGGAATGTGGAGACAGGTGAATTCGCGGACAGAGGTCAGAACAGGGGTATCTTCTATTTTCCGTACGAGGAAGACACGAGAGGATTTCGAAAGACGGACCTGACACAGGTCAGGAAACAGCAGGATTTCACGGACAATATTATTCCTGCGGAGATGCTGACAGATGACGAGGGGAAGTTTTTGTTTCTTGCTGCGGAGGATGAGGAAGGCTATAGCCTTTTGGTTTACCGGCTGGAAGGGGAAATGCCGGTTCTGACCCGGAGGATTCCGGTAAAGGCAGATCATTCCTCTTTTTGTCAGATGTCGTTGGAAGCCGGAGGAATCCTGCTGACCTGGGATGATAACAGTTTTTCTTTTGTGACGGAGGAGAAGGGACAGTATAGACAGTGGTGCAGCGGCACATTTCCGGAGAGCAGCATACCTTTTTCAAGAGAACATGTATGCATTTTTGACGGGAAGAGGCTGACGCTTGCCGCTTATGAGAACTGGTATGGCCTGAATGTGCTGCTTGCGGTCTATGATGAGTACGGTCAGACCTATAGCGGGAGATATGTACACAGTGGAAATGAAGATACGGATGCAGGATATGATTATGATACTCTCAGCAGAATCATGCCCCAGGGAGTCAGGGAGGGGCAGTCGGTAAGCATCTGGTCATGGGGGATGCGGGACGGGGGATTTGCGGAACCTCTGGAGATATTCCGCCGGTCTGAGCAGTTACCGTAATTCATATATAAATGAAGAGGAAGAAATAATGGTTTCATATATTTTAAGATTCGGTGCTGTTATTTTGGCAGTGCTGCCTGTCTGGCTTTTGATCCGCAGGCCCTGGAAAAGAAAATCGCCAAGGGAATGGGCGCTGGGGGCCTTCGTGCTGTTTGCGGCGGCACTGCTCGCGCTGGCGCTGGAAGGTCAGTATGGGACACCGGCGCAGATGGCAGATCGTGCAATCCTGCGCATCAGAACCGGAGAGGGCGTGAACCTGGTTCCCTTCCGCACCATTTTACGCTTTATCAGGCATTTTGACATAGACCTTTTCGGAGTAAATATTGTGGGAAATATTGTGATGTTTATCCCCTGGGGCTTCGGACTTGTGCTGCTCTGGAAGAAAAACAGGAACCCCGGGGTTATGCTGGCGTTCTCCCTTGGTTTGACGCTGTTCATTGAGACATGCCAGCTGTTTATCGGGCGCAGTGTGGATGTGGATGACCTGATCCTGAATTTTGCGGGGAGCTGTCTGGGAGCAGGGCTGTACTTTCTGCTGAAAAGAAGATGGCCGGGGATTGAGCGGTTTGCCGAATGATCATATCATCGCTGTACGCTGTTTGTACCCGGCCGTTTTGACTAGTTTTGATGAGGCTGTTCCCGGAAGGTGATCCTGCCGGTGGCATCGTCCATGGATTCCACGATGGCGAGAGATTCCAGACGGATTCCCATGTCGCGGAGCTGCTGTCCGCCGGTCTGAAACCCCTTTTCCACGGCGATTCCCACGCCCTCCAGCGTGGCACCTGCGGCGCGGATCAGCTCCACCAGTCCTGTGACGGCGCAGCCGTTGGCAAGAAAATCATCGATGATCAGGATATGGTCCTCAGGGGAGAGAAACTTCTTTGAAACAATGATGTCATACACCCGCTGATGGGTGAAAGACGTAACCTTTGAGGAGTAAACTTCACCGTCGATATTCAGGCTTTGTGTTTTTTTTGCAAAAACCACGGGAACATGGAAACTCTGAGCAACTACGCAGGCAATGCCAATGCCGGAAGCCTCGATGGTCAGTATCTTGTTGATGGGGGCATCGGCGAACAGCCGCTTGAATTCCTGACCCATTCGGTCAAACAGATCTACATCCATCTGGTGGTTTAAAAAGCTGTCAACCTTTAGGACATTCCCCGCTTTTACCATGCCGTCTCTCTGAATGCGTTCCTCGAGAAGTTTCATTTTAGATTCTCCTTTTGTGCAAATTGTCTTACTGAACATTATGCTAACATATATAGATTGAAAAAACTATAGATTTTTTGAAATCTGTCGAAAAATATTTGCAAATCCTCACCGATGGGGATATAATGTGCTATCATGTAACCACTGAACGGTTCATGAAAAATATATCCGCAGATGCGGGGATGGAGGAGATTATGAAAATCAAGAAAACACTGTGTCTGGTTCTTGCAATGGCAATGATGCTGATGCTTGCTGCCTGTGGGGACTCTGACGGCAAGGAAAAGGCATCCGATTTAAAAATTGGCTGTATTATGCTGGGCGATGAGACGGAAGGTTACACTGCGGCTCATATAAACGGTATTAAGGCGGCAGCGGAGGAATTGGGACTCTCTGACAATCTTGTGTGGAAGTATAAGGTTGACGAGAGTTCTTCTTGTTATGATGCGGCTGTTGACCTGGTTGGTCAAGGGTGTAATATTATTTTTTCCAACAGCTATGGACACCAGACATATATGGTGCAGGCGGCTCAGGAGTATCCTGACGTGACATTTGTGGCCATGACCGGTGACTTTGCCGCGATCTGCGGACTTTCCAATTTTAAAAACGCATTTACCTATGTTTATGAATCCCGCTATGTGTCCGGCGTGGCTGCGGGCATGAAGCTGCAGGAGCTTCTGGCTGACGGAACGCTCAGCACAGAGACTCAGCCGGGAAGCTTTGACGCGGACGGCAATGTGAAGATCGGCTATGTAGGCGCATACCCTTACGCGGAAGTGGTTTCCGGTTACACTGCGTTTTTCTTAGGATTAAGAAGCATTGTTCCCAATGTTGTCATGGAGGTGGAGTACACCAACTCCTGGTTCGACATTGACAAGGAGGGTGCGGCAGCAGAATCCCTGATCGCGGATGGATGCGTCATCATCGGTCAGCATGCGGACTCAACCGGAGCTCCCGCAGCAACCCAGAAGCTGCTGGACAACGGAACTATCTGTTATTCCGTAGGCTACAACATTGACATGAGGGAGACGGCACCTTCTGCTGCACTGACCTCAGCCACCAACAACTGGAAGGTTTATTACAAGCATGCTATGGAGTGCATGTTGAACGGCACCGAGCTGGAGGCTGACTGGGCTGCGGGCTACGCTCAGAATGCAGTTGCGATTACCGAACTGAGCAATTCCTGCGCGGCAGGAACAGCAGATAAGATTGCCGAGGTGGAAGCGGCATTGAAGAACGGCACTCTGCATGTCTTTGATACGAATACCTTTACCGTCGGCGGAGAAAAGGTAACCACCGCGTCCTGCGATATGTCCTTTATGGACTGGTCCATCGGTGAGGCAATCTACAAGGGTGAGACCATCGAGGCAATTAAGGACGGCTATTTCTCTGAGTCCACATTCAGAAGTGCGCCTTATTTCCAGCTGCGCATTGACGGCATTACCGAGAACGCAAATTAAACTTAATACAGTCTGACGATAGAAGAGGACATGTACTTGGTCCTCTTTTATCGTTTTATATGCACAGGGCCACATGTGGAATTCATACTGCTTAACAGCATGCGGCCCGCGCGGCGAGTAGAGAGAAAGGAAGAAGCTTAATGGAATGTGCCATCCAGATGAAACACGTTACCAAAACCTTTGGCTCCGTGACGGCCAATAAGGATGTGTCCATGGACATCTACAAGGGTGAGATTCTGGCCCTGCTGGGCGAGAACGGCAGTGGAAAGACCACCCTTCTCAACATGATCGCAGGCATTTATTATCCGGATGAGGGGGAGGTGCTTGTAAACGGTAAACAGGTGGAAATCCGTTCGCCGAAGGATGCATACGATCTGCGGATCGGCATGATCCACCAGCACTTTAAGCTGGTGGATGTATTTACCGCTACCGAGAATATCGCATTGGGACTGGACAGCAAAGAGAAATTTGATCTGAAACAGATCAGGAAAAAAGCTGAAAAAATTTGTGAAAAATACCATTTTGAGATGGATTTTGACAGGAAGGTCTACGCCATGAGCGTGTCCCAGAAGCAGACTCTTGAGATTATTAAGGCGCTGTACAGGGGAGCGGATATTCTGATCCTGGACGAGCCCACTGCCGTCCTGACACCTCAGGAGACAGAGCGGCTTTTTAAGGTTATCCGCAACATGAAGGCGGACGGTAAGTCTGTTGTCATCATCACACACAAGCTTCATGAGGTCCTGGCCATTTCGGACAGAGTGAGCATTCTGCGCAAGGGCGAGTATGTGGGCAGCGTGAAGACTTCGGAAGCCGATGAAAATCTGCTGACGGAAATGATGGTGGGCAAGAAGGTGGAGCTGAACATCGAGAGACCGGTGCCCGAAAATCCTGTCAAACGGCTGGAGGTGAGAAATCTTTCCGTAGTCAGCGAGGAGGGTGTGAGCGTCCTGTCGGATATTTCCTTCGATGTATACGGAGGTGAGATACTGGGTATTGCGGGAGTTTCCGGCAACGGACAGAAGGAGCTTCTGGAGGCCATTGCAGGTCTGCAGCCTGTGGTGGAGGGCGGCAGCATAAAATATTACAATGCTGCAGATGGCAGCGAGCCGCCCATGGAAGTGGTGGGAAAAAATCCCAAGATCATTCGCAGCGCCGGAATCCATATGTCCTTTGTGCCGGAGGACCGCTTAGGCATGGGGCTGGTGGGTTCCATGGGAATGACAGGCAATATGATGCTGAAGAGCTACGACAGAGGCAGGGGATTCCTGACAGACAGGAAGAAGCCCCAGGATCTGGCGGAGAGTATTATGAAAGAACTGGGGGTAGTGACTCCGGGAGTCAATACACCCGTATCCCGGCTTTCCGGCGGCAATGTGCAAAAGGTGCTGGTGGGGCGTGAGATTTCCGAATCTCCCATTGTGCTGATGACCGCATACGCGGTGAGAGGCTTGGATATCAATACCTCCTATACTATTTATGATCTGCTGAACAGGCAGAAAAAGAAGGGCGTGGCGGTTATCTATGTAGGTGAGGACCTGGATGTGCTGCTGGAGCTCTGCGACAGGATACTGGTGCTCTGCGGCGGCAGGGTCAACGGTATTCTGGACGGGCGAAGCACTACAAAGGAAGAGGTTGGACTGCTCATGACGAAGCTGCAGCCTGATAAAGTGAGAGAAAAAGCGCAGGGAGAAGCAAAAGAAGAGGCGCAGGGAGAAACAAAAGAAGCACAGAGAGAAGAGAAAGAAACGAAGAAAGAAACAAGGGAACAGGAAGGAGGCGGGAAGGTTGAGTAACTCACAGATAAAAGAACCCCTGATGAGGGTGGTGAAGCGTGACGGCGCAAGGATGAGAGAGAAGGTGGCGGCCCGTGCGGCAGCAATCCTGCTTGCCCTGGTGCTGGACGCCCTGTTTATCTTTTTTGTCACCGGTCAGAACCCTATTTCCGTGTATGGCGTCATGTTTCAGGAAACCTTTGGGACGAAAAGCCGCTGTTCCTGGGCCATGCGGGATCTGGTTTCCCTGCTCTGCATCGGAATAGCCCTTGCGCCGGCGTTTAAAATGAAATTCTGGAATGTGGGTGCCGAGGGTCAGGTACTCATGGGCGGGCTGGTGACGGCGCTGATCATGGTGTACTTTGGCAATAGGCTTCCCATGCCGGTGCTCTTTCTGGTGATGCTGCTGACAAGTGTGGCGATCGGGGCGGTATGGGGCCTGATTCCCGCTTTCTTTAAGGCAAAATGGAAGACAAACGAGACATTGTTCACACTGATGATGAACTATGTGGCTACCAGCTTCGTGGCCTGTGCCGTGAATATTATGAGAGGTCAGGCATCCAGCCTGGGCAAGCTGAACATGGGAAACCGGGCGGGATGGTTTCCTTCAGTCTTCGGACAGCGCTACAATATCAATATTATCGTAGTTATCATACTGACCTTTGTCATGTATTTCTATCTGAAATATACAAAGCATGGCTATGAGATAAGCGTTGTAGGCGAGTCTGAGAACACAGCCCGTTATGCCGGGATCAATGTGGCGAAGGTCATCATGCGGACCATGGCGATTTCCGGTGCCATAAGCGGTCTCTGCGGCTTTCTCATCGTCTGCGGGCGGGACCAGACCATCTCCACCACCACCGCCGGCGGCAACGGGTTTACGGCTATCATTGTTGCATGGCTGGCGAAGTTCAACACCTTTTACATGGCGCTGATCGCCTTCCTGCTGGTGTTTTTGCAAAAGGGCGCGGCGGAGATCGCATCGGCCTACGGTCTGAACGATTATGCTGCTTCCATCATCACGGGTATTATCCTGTTCTGTATTTTGGGAAGTGAATTTTTCATCAATTATAAGGTGATCTTCCGCACAGGAAAGGGGGGGAAAACGGCATGAGTAACCTGATCGCATGGATCATAAGGGCAATTCCTTTCGGAACCATTATCATGTACGGCGCCATGGGCGAGATACTGACGGAAAAATCAGGAAATCTGAATCTGGGTGTGCCCGGTATCATGTACCTGGGCGGTTTCGCGGGCTTTGCCAGCGCGTTTTACTATGAGAACAATGCGGCCAGCCCCAACGGGGCCATCTGCATTCTGCTGTCACTTGTGTGCTGTGTGGCGGCTTCTATGCTGGGCGGGCTGATCTATAGTTTTTTGACGATCTCGCTGCGGGCAAATCAGAATGTCACCGGTCTTGCGCTGACCACCTTCGGCATGGGTATCGCAAACTTTTTCGGCGTGTTCATCCTGAACGGAAAGAGCTATACCGCCGCACCGCTGGCAAACAGTGCGTACGCCCGCAAGATTCCATTCCTGTCCGGGCTGGGCGCTGTGGGGCAGACTGTGTTCGGGTACGGCTTCCTTGTCTATGCTGCTATTGTCCTGGCGGTGGTGCTGCACATTTTCCTGAACAGCACCAGGGTAGGACTGAACCTCAGGGCGGTGGGGGAAAATCCGGCCACGGCGGATGCGGCCGGCATCAGCGTGACAAAGTATAAGTATCTGGCTACCTGCATCGGTGCGGGTATTTCGGGAATCGGCGGGATGTATTATGTTCTGGACTACAACTCCGGCATATGGGCCACCACGGGACAGATTGAAGCTCTGGGCTGGCTTGCGGTTGCACTTGTCATATTTACCACCTGGAGGCCCCTGAACGCTATCTGGGGCGCTTACCTGTTCGGCGTGCTTTACTGGCTGTACCAGTTCCTGCCAAGCCTTATGGGATTTACCGTGGCAAGCTATGTGACGGATCTTATTCAGATGGTGCCCTATGTGGTGACCATCGCGGTACTGATTGTGAGCAGCCTCCACAAGAAAAAAGAAAACCAGCCCCCTGCACATCTGGGACTGGCATATTTCAGAGAAGAACGCTGAGAATTAATATTTCCACGCTCATCATATCATTCATACGACCGCTCTTGACGGCTTCCTCCGCCTCTACGCACTGCCGTACCGCGTTTCGCAGGGTGGAAGTCTTAAACCGTGCCGCCTGATTCACGTACTTTTGCGCGATGAAGGGCGGCACGCCTATTTTTGCGCCGATGGAACGGTTGTCGTGCCCGCCGGATTTCAGCTCCTTTGTCTGCAGCAGCATATTGCACTGTCTTGCAATGAGGAACAGGATGCGCATAGGCGGCTCCTTCAGGGCCAACAGGTCGTAATAAAGCTCCAGAGCCTCCTTCTGCTTTTTGTCTGCGATGGCATTTATCATATCAAATATGTGGTTGCTGATGCGGGTGGTACAGATTGCTTCCACATCCGCGTCTGTGATCACGTCCCTGTCCATGCAGTAGCAGACCAGCTTTTCCAGTTCCATCTGGATATTATCCATGCCGGTGCCGGTCTTGGAGATGATAAGCTGGGCGGTACTTTCCGTAATCTTTTTCCCGTCCTTTGCCAGCGTGCTGCCAATCCAGCGCTTCAGCGTATTTTCATCCTGAGATGTAAATTCCGCCGCATACCCTTTGGAGTGAACCGTTTTGTAGAGCTTGCTCCGCTTGTCCACCTCGCTTTCCGAAAACACAAAGAAGGTAGTGTCGCAGGGAGTGGTCAGGTACTCAGCCATTTTCTCTCCGCCGGACTTGAACAAGCCGCTGTCGGACAGAAAGATGACCCGGCGCTCCGCCAGAAAGGGCAGGGTTTCCGCCAGATCGATGATCTCACCCACAGGCGCGTCCTTTCCCTCGTAAAAATGCACATTCATGGTATCTCCGTCGGCACAGAGGGCAACGCGCAGTTTTTCCCGGTACTGCCGCCGCAGATAGCGCTCCTCCCCGTAGAGGAGATAGGCCTGTTTGAATTTGTTTTGTTTGATGTCCTCGGCAATTTGTCTCATGCAGTTACCGTCCGTTTTTTTTGGCAGGAAGAATGCGAAGCATTCTTTTAAAGGTGCAACGCAGTTGCACCTTCTTATTGTGCCCTGATTTGGGGCAGTTGTCAAGAGAAGGATTGTAAGGGTATTTTTGCGGGAAAAATGTAGATTGCCGCAGGATAGGCCCGTCCTGTCGGTCATTTTGGCGTGGGAAGGCGAAAAGCGCGATGAGTTGGAGTTGCTGTATCAAACTTTTATCTTTTATAATGGAAAAGGACGAAATTTTGACTTTCTTCAACTCGGAGGTATTTTTATGGAACAACTCAACGTTACGGCTGCGAAAGATAATGAGAGAATATACAAGATTCTGGGAGATCTGATGAACGGAGATAAGGAATTTCAGATCATGATCACGGTTCCCTCCGCAAAGACCGACAGCAATCGTACAGTGCAGGAGGAGGTAAAGAAGGAAGTAGTCAGAGATCTGGAGCAGGATGTGACTGACATGATACATGAGATAGGAGTTCCCGCACATATCAAAGGATACCAGTATCTGAGGGAGGCCATTATGATGTCGGTGGAGGATCCGGCAATGATCAGTTCCATCACCAAGATCCTTTATCCGACCATAGCAAAACGCTTTCAGACGACGCCCAGCAGGGTGGAGAGAGCCATTCGGCATGCCATCGAGGTGGCCTGGAGCCGCGGAAGAATGGAGACGCTGGACGCGCTGTTCGGCTATACCATCGACACGGGAAAGGGAAAGCCCACCAATTCGGAATTCATCGCGCTGATTGCGGACCGGATACGGCTTTCATACAGGGAATAGAAAAAAGTACTTCCCACTGAAAAAATACTGTTGTATAATTAATATATGTGACATGAAATTTTGCAGTGGAGGGTTACAATGAAGAAGATTCTTTTTGCGGCATCAGAAGGTGTTCCTTTTATTAAGACAGGCGGGCTGGCCGATGTTGTGGGCTCCCTTCCGAAGTGTATTGACAAACAGTATTTTGATATGAGGGTCATCATTCCCAGATACGCCTGCATGAAGCAGGAGTGGAAGGACAAGATGCAGTACGTCAATCACTTTTACATGGATTTTAACTGGAAGAATGTGTATGTAGGCCTGTTGGAGGCGGAAGTGGATGGCGTACATTACTATTTTATCGACAACGAGTACTATTTCAGCGGTCCTAAGGTATACACCGACGATCAGAAGTGGGAGATTGAGCGGTACGCGTTCTTCTCCAAGGCGGTCTTGTCAGCGCTTCCTGTGATCGGATTCCGGCCGGATGTCATCCATTGTCATGACTGGCAGACAGGCCTGATTCCGGTGTACATGAAGGAGCGTTTCCAGGAGGGGGATTTCTTTCGCGGCATAAAGTCGGTCATTACTATCCATAACCTGAAATTTCAGGGAAAATGGGATACCAAGACGGTTCAGGGGATTACCGGGCTGCCGGAGTACTTTTTTACGCCTGACAAGCTGGAGGCATATAAGGACGCAAACCTGCTGAAGGGCGGCATCGTCTACGCGGATGCGGTGACTACCGTGAGCAATACATACGCGGAGGAGATTAAGACTCCTTTTTACGGGGAAGGGCTGAACGGACTTCTCTGCGCAAGGAAAAATGATTTAAGGGGAATTGTAAACGGCATCGATTATGCGGAGTTTAATCCTGAGACAGATCCCTATATTGTAAAGCAGTACAACGCTGTGAATTTCCGAAAGGAGAAGGTAAAGAACAAGCGTGCCCTGCAGCAGGAGTTGGGATTGTGTCAGGATGACAGGAAGATGATGATCGGCGTGGTATCCCGTCTGACGGATCAGAAGGGCTTCGACCTGATCGCTTACGTTATGGATGAATTATGCCGGGATGACATACAGCTGGTGGTTCTGGGAACCGGCGAGGAACGCTATGAAAATATGTTCCGTCACTTTGACTGGAAATACGGGGATAAGGTTTCCGCGAATATTTACTATTCCGATGCGCTGTCCCACAAGATTTATGCCTCCTGCGATGCTTTCCTCATGCCTTCTCTGTTTGAACCCTGCGGCTTAAGCCAGTTGATGGCCCTGCGCTACGGCACGATTCCCATCGTGCGGGAGACAGGTGGTCTGAAAGATACTGTACAGGCATACAATGAATACGAAGGAACAGGAACAGGCTTCAGCTTTACCAACTACAATGCCCATGAGATGTTGAATGCCGTGCGCTATGCGGAGCAGATTTATTATGACCGGAAGCGCGAGTGGAACAAGATGGTTGACAGGGCTATGGCAGCAGATTTCTCCTGGTATGCTTCCGCAACGAAGTATCAGGAGATGTATGATTGGCTGGTTGGCTAAGAAGACGAAAAGAAAATCTAAGCTTGTAAAGTACGCAAGCTAAGATTTTCTAAGTTTCGTCTTGAAGAATCCGCAGGCGGATTCTTCCGGATTTGCACCAGTTTGCGGATGGTTGATGCCGCCAGTGACGGCACTCTTCCCTGAATGTGGTGTACGGGTGGGAGCAGGAACAGAATCGGATGGGAAATAACAGTTCAAAAAGTAATTCTTCCGGAAAGGATAACTCCTTCCTTGTGCAGGCGGGAATTTTAGCTGCAGCCGGAATTATCAGCAGGATAATAGGGCTCCTTTACAGGAGCCCTTTACATCGTGTCATCGGTGACCTGGGGATGGGTTATTATAATACTGCCTATAATTTTTATAATATTGTCCTGATGATTTCGTCTTTTAGTATTCCGGCGGCCATCTCGAAGGTGATCGCCCAGAAGCTGGCGCTGAAAGAATATCGGAATGCCCACAGGATGTTTCTGTGTGCACTGGGGTATGTACTGGCGGTAGGAGGGGCGGCAAGTCTGTTTCTGTTCTTTGGAGCAGGCCTGCTTGTGGAGCCCGAGGTCATTCCGGTGCTGCGCATCTTTGCTCCAACTATTTTTGTCTACGGTATCCTGGGGGTGCTGCGGGGCTATTTCCAGGCTCATAAGAGCATGGCGCAGACCTCTGTTTCACAAATCCTGGAGCAGATTGCAAATGCAATTGTCAGCGTGGGTGCCGCATATCTTTTGATTCGCAGCAGCTTTGAAGCCATGGAGGTTCCTACGGACAAGGAGGGGATGGTGCTTTGGGGGACCAGAGGAGCTCTGGGCAGTGCCATGGGAACGGGTGCAGGGGTGCTGACGGCGCTTTTGTTTATGCTGGGTATGTATGCTTTGAACAGAGGGTTGATTCAGCGAAGAGTTCAGCGTGACAGACATGAGGTGACAGATTCCTATGGTTCCATTTTGAAGACGATCACCCTGGTGGTAACTCCCTTTATCCTGAGTACGGCAGTCTATCATTTGAGCAGTACAGTAAATAATGTGTTATATACGAGAGCTCTGCCTGCTTTGAAGGAACTGGATACGGTGGATATCCACTCCCGCTGGGGAGTGTTTACGGGACAAGCGCAGACTATATCCAACATTCCTATAGCATTTGCGTCGGCCATGGCAGCGGCTATGCTTCCGGCGGTGGCCCAGCTGATCGCGGCAAAGAATGCCGCAGGAGCAAGAGATAAGATCAGGCTGGCGGTGAAAACCACCATGATCATCTCTATTCCCTGTGCGGTGGGCTTGTTTGTCCTGGCAAGACCGGTGACCTGTCTGCTGTTCCGCAATACCCAAGAGTCGGAGGATCTTGCCACAGGTCTGTTGATGGCACTGGCAGTCTCAGTGGTGTTCTATGCGCTGTCCACCTTAAACAGTCAGATTCTGCAGGGATTGGGCAAGCTGAACGCACCTATCATCAACGCGGGAATTGCCCTGGCGATTCAGACAGCGGTGGCGAGTCTTTTGTTGTTTTACACCAATCTTGATCTGTACAGTATTGTCATTGCCAACATTGTGTACTCGGGGGCTATGTGCATCCTGAATCAGATATCCGTGCGCAAGGCCGTGGGATACCGACAGGAAATTACGCGGACTTTCCTGATCCCTCTGCTGGCATCCGCCTTTATGGGAGCTATAGCCTGGGCAGTGTATGAGCTGCTTTTGATATTGACCAAATCCCCCAGGATTTCCGTGATACCGGCCATAATAATCGGGGCGGTGTTCTATTTTGCCTTGCTGATCCTGTTCAGAGGGGTGACGGAAAATGAACTTAGAGGATTTCCCAAAGGACATCTGCTGGTGCGGATCGCAAAGAAGTGCAGGCTGCTGAAATAAGGGAGCATGGCAGTTCGCCCATGCCTGCTATCAGCCGCCTGGGACAATGGGATCCTGCAAAGACCCCATTGTCCTTCAGGCGGCATGACTTGCTGCAGCGCTAAACTGCTGCTAACTGTTCAGCCATGCCATTCATAAGATGGCGGAAGTGCGTCCGCCATCTTATTTCATGTCGGGCGTTCGCCCTATGGAAATGCCGACACAAAATGCCCTTAGGAAACAAGCTTCCACGGTCATCTTATGTCGGCATTTCCGCATGGCTAAACTGTATCCACGTAGTACTGTGCCTGAGCGGCAAACATTTCCGCGTAAATCCCGCCTGCTCTGTTTACAAGCTGGTCGTGGGTGCCGTACTCCTTTATGGTGTCGTCGGCGAACACCGCTATTCTGTCGCAGAATTTGCAGCTGGACAGCCGGTGTGAGATATATATGGCGGTCTTGCCGCCCACTAATGTGTTGAAACGGCGATAGATGTCGTACTCTGCCACAGGATCCAGCGCCGCCGTGGGCTCGTCCAGAATCACTACCGGAGAGTTGCGGTAAAGAGCGCGGCTGATGGCTGCTTTCTGCCTCTGGCCTCCCGAAAGGTCGGTGCCCTTCTCATCAAAGCCCTTGAACAGCAGAGTGTCCAGGCCGTTATCCAGCTTCTGCGCGTCCTCATACAGGCCGGACTGCTTCAACACCTCATTGATGCGATCGGCGTCGGATTCTCCTGTCAGCGCTATGTTTTCACGCAGGCTGAAAGCAAACAGGAAGAAGTCCTGAAATACCACCGCAAACAGCTTTCTGTACTCCTCCTCGGAATAATCCTTGATATTTACGCCGTCTATGAGAATAGCACCCTCGGTTACATCGTACAATCGGCAGAGCAGTTTTACGAAGGTGGTCTTGCCCGCGCCGTTCAACCCTACTATGGACAGATGCTCTCCCGGTTTTATGGTGATGTTTATATTGCGGAGCACATAATTCTCAGTTCGTGGATACCGGAAGCTCACGTTTACGAACTCAATGATATGTTCACCCTGCTTTACAGAACTGTTTCCCTTGGGCATTGCGGCGGGGTAGTTCATAAATTCTATGTATCTGTGGGCGTAGGCGCACTTTTTGTTGATATCCTGAATCCCCGTTACGATGGCGTGGAGGCTCCAGTAAAAGGTACTGGCGCTTGCGACACACATGGAAAAATCGCCTACGGAGATGGCGCCCGTGAGAGCCATATAGCCTATGTAGAAATAGCTAAGGCCGTCCCGGAAGGAGTTAACAATGTCCATAACCCACGAATTTTTACATTTCTTTTTATCACAGTCTGTCCACGCAGCAATCTGTTCATCAGCAAACGAATCCGCTTTTCTGCACATCATATCTGCACTTTCATAAAGCCTGATATCCTTGCCCAGCCGAAAATCCGCAAGCTGAAACAGAACATAGCCGAAAACGCGGTTGCTTTTTGCCAGCTTCAAAAAGGATGCCGCATCAATATTATTGTTCCTGGCATTGAAGATTGTTATAATAATCAGCGAAAGAATTTGCACAGGAAGCAGCAGGGGACAGGTCATAAGGATAAGCGTGATCACGCCGAAAAGCATCGCTGCATTGCGTAATATGATCACCAGCGCAAACATGACTCCGCAGACCCCGCCGCTGTACCAGTCCATGCCTTCTTTTGCCTTATTGAGCGTGTCCAGAGCCTCGGGATTTTCGGTATGCTCAAAGTCCATCTTCATGGCGTGCTCACCGATTTTGATATCGATATATTCAGTGAACCATTGACTGATGTAGCTCATGAGCTGGCCATTGATATTGTCAAAGACAATTACTATCAGATGCAGCCCGACGATAAGCCCGGCGAACAGGGCTGCCCGCGGGAGATGCTCCTCCGCCGCACCGCCGCCCAGAATCGCTGCCACCTCGTCGATGATAAACTTCGGCAGGATTATCTCGATCATCTTCATCGACACTTCAAAGACAATGTCCAGAAAATATAATAAAAACAAATGAGGCTTTTCACGCCATACCAGCCGGAACATAAATTTTAAGGTGTCCCGGGTTATGGGCAGCCGTTGTGTTTTGCCTGATTTAAACATTTCCCGTCACCTCCTCCGGAGCGTCAACATAATACTGGGCCTGGATATGGAACATTTCCGCATAAGCACCGCCCTTTTCCAGCAGCTCATGGTGGGTTCCGCATTCCACCAGACTGCCGTCTCGAAACATTGCAACCCTGCTGCAGAACTGGGTGGAGCTTAAACGGTGGCTGATATATACAGCGGTCTTGCCGCCTATGAGCTTGTCAAAGTCGCTGTACAGCCTGCTTTCCGCCAGAGCGTCCAGGGCAGCCGTAGGCTCGTCCAGAACAACCACGGGAGCGTCCTTATACAGCGCTCTCGCCAGCGCCAGCTTCTGCTTTTCGCCGCCGGACAGGTCTGTGCCGTCGTCGTAGATCACCTTTAGAATTTCTGTATCTATGCCCTTTGGCAGTTCCTTTATTTTCTCCTCCAGACCCGCGTCCGTAAGGCATTTTTCGGAGAACTCCCTGTCGGTATTTTCGGGGGCTTTCATGGATACGTTTTCCGCCAGCGGGAAAGCAAACAGATTGACATCCTGAAAGACGGGAGCGAAAATCCGGTAGTAGCTTGTCTTGCTGTACTCTTTTACGTTTACGCCATTTAAAAAAATCTCTCCCTCGGTGGGCTCGTACAACCGCAGCAGCAGTTTTATAAACGTGGATTTTCCCGCGCCGTTAAGCCCCACCACGGCCAGCCGCTCCCCCGCCTTAAGGGTCAGGGACAGATTTTTCAGGGCGTATTTCTCAGCCTTGGGATACTGAAAAGAAACGTTGCGGAACTCGAACTCATAGCTTTCCATGGGAGGCACGGGTCTGCCCTCATCGGGGTTTCCGCCGTCCAGATCCAGAAAGCTGCGCCAGTCGTCCACCTCGCGGCTGCGCTGGAGCAGGTCGGCGGTGTTGTCCATGATCTGGCGTATATGGTTATAAAACGTAGTGGAGGACGCCAGGTAAAGACTGAAATTTCCCAGTGTTATCCCGCCCTTTACCACCATATAAAGCAGCCATGCATATACCATCACCTGGGACAGGGCAAAGCACAGGCTGGTGAAATTGGAAGCGTGAATCCATATTTTGGCATTTGTTTTCTGCGCTTCCATGCGCACCTTTTTCTCCTGACGGAACTTTTCCGTCAGCCAGTCGCTTAAACCGAACATTCTGATGTCCTTTGCTGCGGAGAAATCGGATGTCAGGTTGGACAGATAGTTGTTTTTGCGCCACCAGGGGGCCAGTGGATCCCAGACCTCGCGTTTTGCCTTTGCACCGGTTTTGTTTCGGACTACGAATGTGACTGCAGCAAGGGCTGCCATTATCAGCACGATCCCGATATTCATGGTGCCAAGAATGATCAATCCCACGATTGCCACCGCAAGGTTCATCAGCAGGTTTACAATCTGCCGCATCATGCCCTCGATACCCTGCATATTGCCGCCGGAAGCGTTCCCTGCCTTCTGATAGCAGTCCAGCACGTCTGAGTCCTCGATATTGCGAAAGTCTATGGTCATTGCCTTGCGGTTTTTCTCCACCATCATCCGGAAGCGGACAGGGATAAAATATGACCATTTGCTGTAATACCATGTGTTCAGCATGGTGAATATGATTTGTACCGCGGTGACCAGCGCCATGATCCAAAGCAGACGCTTCCAATCCTTTTCGCCGGTTATCATATCGATGATAAATTTCGAGATGAAGGTCCAGAGATAATTCATCATGGGTGCACAGATGATCCCTATGGGGATAAGCAGCTTAAAAATCGGACCGTATCTGAACATATTCCCCATTATGTAGCGGATGTTGCTGAGCAGTCCGTATTCCCTGTGCAGGGGATTTTGCGGCTCCTCGCTTTTTTTGTCGTTCTTCTTAATTCTCTTTTTCAACGTTCATCCTCCTGCTTTGCTTTTCAAGCGTTCTGCGACAGCAGAATCATTATACCATACGGCAGTGAAACTGCAAGAGCAGTCGCGGAAACTCAAGATATAATTGAGTAAGCTGAACTGTTACGTAAATCATTGCGGCAGAAGAAATGCCGGGATATAATTAGGGTAGATTTCAGAAGCCGGCAGGATATTCGAGCCGTTGCTTTTCGGTAAATGAGGAGGTAGGAATGAGCAGGATCGTATTGAATAAGCACACAAGATTCATTCATGAACCGGGGGAATTTCCGGCTGCTGTGATTGCTGCGGAGAACGTTATGCATGACATGGAACTTATTTTCGGGGAACCGGTGAGAGAGTACAGGGACGGTGAGGAGGCCGCGTCTGCCGTGATCTACGGGACCGTGGGGCAAAGTCCGCTGCTTGACAGGCTCGCAGCCTCCGGCAGGATAGACACGGGAGCAGTCCGCGGGAAATGGGAAGTATATTCCTTCTCGGTGGTGCCTGATCCTGTGGAAGGCATTTCCTCCGCCATTGTGATTGCGGGGAGCGATAAACGAGGCACAGTTTACGGGTTATATCATCTGTCCGAGCTGATGGGCGTGTCTCCGCTTGTGAACTGGAATCATGTCTGGCCCCAGCGCAGGAGTGAAATAGTGCTTGACGATTCGGTGAACTGTGTCTCGAAGACACCCTCCGTCAAATACAGAGGGTTCTTTATCAATGACGAGTGGCCGGCGTTCGGAAACTGGGCCAACACTCATTTCGGCGGAGTCAATGCCGCCTGCTATGAGCGTGTCTTTGAGCTTCTGTTGAGGCTCAAGGGAAACTATCTCTGGCCTGCCATGTGGGACTCCGATTTCAGCCTGGACGGACCGGGGCTGAAAAACGCCGAGCTGGCCGATAAAATGGGCGTAGTCATGAGCACCTCCCACCATGAGCCCTGCTGCCGGAGCGGAAACGAGTACGGCAGGGTCAGGGGCGCAGATTCCGAATACGGTGATGCCTGGAGTTTCCTTGCCAATGAGGAGGGCATCACGAAATTCTGGCGTGACGGGCTGATCCGCAACAGGCCCTTTGAGAACGTCATCACCATGGGAATGAGAGGCGAGAACGATACCGCGATTCTCGGTAAAGACGCCACCCTTGAGGACAATATTGAACTTCTGAGAAATGTTCTGCGCACCCAGAACAAGCTGTTAAAGGAGACCATAAACCCGGATCTTTCCGCCATCCCCAGGCAGATTGTTCTCTTTACCGAGGTGGAGGAATTCTTCTACGGCAGGACCGGCGTGAAAGGCCTTATGGGGGATCCTGAGCTTGAGGGCGTAACGCTTATGCTGAGCGACAATAACCACGGCTCAACCAGAACCCTGCCCTCCGAGGCAATGAGAGGACACAACGGCGGCTACGGAATGTATTATCACATGGACATGCACGGCGGAGCCCACTCCTATCAGTGGATCGGCTCCACCTATCTGCCCAAGGTGTGGGAGCAGATGACTATGGCATATGAATTCGGCGTGAGGGAGATATGGGTCACAAACGTGGGCGATATCGGAACCCAGGAGTTCGGCCTTTCCTATTTCCTGGATCTTGCCTATGACATGGAAAAATGGGGAGGTGAGGATGCGGCGGTGACGGATGCCTATACAAAGGAGTGGATCCTTCGCACCTTTGGATATGCATTTGACGGGGAAGACCTGGACAGGATGTACGAAGCGGTCACCGGCTATACCTCACTTCTTGCCAGGCGCAAGCATGAGAAGATCAACGAATGGACATACCATCCCGTGCATTTTGGGGAAGCGGATGAAGTCCTGAAAAAAAGCGAGAGGCTTCTGGAAATCTGCGGCAGTCTGAAAGAGAAATGTCCCGAGCATATTTTGGGAGCGTTTACCGCACTGATATATTATCCCGTCTGCGGGACGGCAAACCTGATGAAGATGTGGGTATACGCCGCGAAAAACAGGCTTTATGCGGGGCAGAACCGCCTGACGGCAAATTCCCTGGCAGACAGGATCCGGGAGACCATCGCCGCGGATTATGCGCTCACCGACGAATATCATAAAACTGACGGCGGATATTACTATGGCTTCGGGCTTTCGGAGCATATCGGCTTTGTGAACTGGGATGACGCAAACAATCAATATCCGATCATGAGATATGTCCACCCTGCCAACAGCAGGCGGATGATCATATCAAGGATTGATGATGAGAGGTATGTGACGGGACTTTCCACCTTTGACCGCAGGATGGTCTGGAAGGACGCCCTGCGGCAGGATGTCAGTGAAATTGCATTTGATATTACCTGTGCCGGGGCGGCGCCCATGCAGTTCAGGATCGAGACGGACTGCGACTGGATGTCCTTCTCTGAGAAAGAGGGAGAGATTGCCCTTGAAAAACGGATAACGCTGTACATCCATAAGGACAGATTCACGGGAGAACGGACGGGCAGTTTTAAGGTCCGCGGCATTGGATTTCAGGCCTGTGCGGAAATATTCGTGGAGGCTGCGAACCGTACCGATCTGCCGGAAAATGTTTTTGTGGAAAATGACGGGTATATCTGCATAAAGGCAATCCACTATCAGGAGAAGCAGGATACGGAAAACGGCGGGTTCAGGTGTCTGACTCCATGTACCCGTGAGGGGAGCGCTATCAAGGCATTTCCGGTCACAACTGATTTTATGTCCGTTGCTCATAAGCCGTATGTGGCCTACAGATTCTTTGCGGACAATGACGGCGAGTACAATATCAGGTTCTGGCTGGAGGCATCGACTCCTGTGGTCTATGAGCGGGAACAGTATATCTGCTTCTCGATGAACGGTGGAGAATTGAAATCAGTGAACACTGTTGAAGAGGTAGAGAAGCAGTTTTTCCTCAGTGCCCAGTGGAGCCGGGAGGCGGCGGACCATGTTAAGTTGACCGATTCGGTCATAACCTGTCAGAAGGGTGTAAACGAACTCAGGTTTTACGCCGCAAGCCCTGCGATCGTTCTGGAGAAGATCGCAATATATCCGAAGGACACAAAGCTTAAGGAGTCCTATATGGGGCCGGGGGAGAGTTTCTTTTCGTCTCCGGCAGAAGCAAAAGCAATATCTGATAATTAATCAGCAAATGATGGGAAGATGTATGTCGGCTGAGGTGATAAGCTGATAACATACATATATGAACCGTGAAACTGTCTGATGTTTCGGAGAATGTTAATAAGGAGGATTCTGACTATGGAATATGTTTATGAGATGCCCGGTGAAATGCTGAAGGAAGCGGCACAGCAGGGTGAAGTGAGGCGGTTTACCTACGACACACAGACCTACGACAAAGACGGCAGCCGCCCGCTGCAGAAGGGAGCATGGGTGTACCTGCCTTTTGGCTACAGTGCGGACAGGCAATATAATATTCTGTATCTTCTGCACGGAGGAGGGGTAAACGAGGACTGGTGGTTCAAAATGTTCCCCGACACGGTAAAGATACTGGACAACATGATAGCCGGGAAGATCTGTGAGCCATGCATTATTGTTGCTCCCACCTACTATCGTGGGGAAGAGGAAGCGGACAGGAACGCAGAGTATATTACCGAGCATTTCCATCATGAGCTCCGCCGGGATCTGATTCCTGCCATAGAGTCGGCATTTTCCACCTATGCCGGCGGGGACGTATCGGAGGAAAACCTTGTAAGGACACGGGCACATCGCGCCTTTGCCGGTCTTTCCCTGGGCTCAATGACCACATACAGAGCGGCCTTTTACAACAATTTCGATCTGTTTTCCTGGTACGGGCCTTTTTCGGGCTGCTGCGGACCTCACGGAAATCATGATACGGAAGTGGAGCGCATTCAGAAAACCCTGGCGGACGGCGAGAGCAAAGGGCTGAAGCTGGATTACATGTTTTGCTGCAACGGAGATCAGGATATCGCCTACGCGGAGCATAAGGATATCATGGACAGGGTGTCGTCGGCTTGCCCGCAGCTCGTACAGGGCAAAAATTACGACTTTTTCATCATTCCCGGCGGTGTTCATGATATGAAGGCATGGCAGCTTCATCTGTATCATGCCCTGCAGATATTTTTCCGCTGAAGCCGTTTCCGGAGGGCGGAAAAGCACACTGGAGACATCAAAATAAAATAGAAATATAAATAGAGGAGGGAGATATATGGCAGCAGAATTTCAGGCATCGTTTGATTCGTTGAGGGAGTATGAATGCCCGGAGTGGTTTCAGGATGTGAAGTTCGGCATCTGGAGTCACTGGGGGCCTCAGAGCGTGCCCATGTGCGGGGACTGGTATGCACGTAATATGTATATTCAGGGGAGTCCCCAGAATCTTTATCATGTGAGGCATTACGGGCATCCGTCTGAGTTTGGCTATAAGGATATCTGTAAACTCTGGAAAGCGGAGCATTTTGATCCGGAGGAGCTGATGGGGTTGTACCACAGGGCCGGAGCAAGGTATTTTATCGCACAGGCAACTCATCACGATAATTTCTTTAATTATGACTCAGAAGTGAATCCTTTCAACTCGGTCAAGGTAGGGCCGGGAAAGGATATCTGTGCCCTGTGGAAACAGGCGGCGGAAAAGTATAACATGCCCTTTGGACTGACGGAGCATCTGGGCGCGTCCTTTTCCTGGTGGTATGTGAACAAGGGCGCGGACAGCTACGGGCCTTACAAAGGGGTTCCCTATGACGGGAATGATCCTGCTTACAGTGCGTTTTACCATGAGAATCAGGAGTATCTGGGAAAAGTAAAAATGGGAGACCTGACGGAATGGCTCACGGGAAATAAGAAATTCCAGAAATACTGGCTGGATTCCGTGAAGGAGATGGTGGACAAATTCCACCCGGCGCTGCTTTATTCGGACAGCGGACTGCCTTTTGAAGAGAACGGTTATGAGGCGGGGCTGGAAGCGGTGGCCTATCTGTATAATGATTCCGTCAGGATTCATGGCAGCAATCAGGCGGTGTACACCCAGAAGAGCAGGGATGCACAGGTTTATAAGGTGGGAGTGCTGGATATCGAGAAGAGCCAGCTTCCTGACATTCAGGAGAATGTATGGCAGACGGACACCTGTATCGGGAACTGGTTCTATGATGCGAAGCAGGCTTACAAGAAGCCGGAGCAGATCATAGAAATGCTGGTGGACATTATCTCCAAGAACGGCATCATGCTTTTGAATGTGCTGCAGAAGCCTGACGGAAGTATTGATGCGGAAGCACGATATATACTGGAAGAGATGGCAAAATGGTATGAAACCTGCGGCGAGGCGGTCTACGGGACCAGACCTTTCAGGGTGTACAGCGAAGGGGACACAAGGGTAACCATAGACGGATTTACGGAGAATAAGACAAGCTGGAACGCTTCTGATTACCGTTTTACGAAAAAGGGAAATGTGGTGTACGCATTCATGATGCAGGCCCCGGAGAGCCGGACAGCCGTGATCAAGTCCCTGAATGCAGGGGAAAAGGTAGGGAAGGTGCGGCTCCTTGGGTACGGGGATGTGGAGTATGCCCAGAACTTCGGCGTATTGACGGTAAAGCTTCCTGAGAAGCTGCCCACGGAATATACCAA
>CAMWJV010000014.1 GCA_947174665.1 uncultured Lachnospiraceae bacterium | reverse complement strand
AAACTCGCAAACCCGCGCTTTCAGCGCTTCCTGTCCGATTTCATCGGACGTTTGCTCGTTAATGGCGCAACAAAATCAAATGTCTCCTTTGGAGCCGCTTGATTTTGTTATGCGCCTATTATATCACATTCTCGAAACCCACACAAGCAAAAGCAGCCAGTATATACATGCTGGCTGCCTGAGCGTTCTTGCAAAAGATTTTTCCTGTTTACGGGTTACATTAATCTGAGTACTGCTTTACATTGCCTTTATATCCAGGCGAACCTTGTCTGCAATGCGGGCAATGTACTCACTGTTCGTCGGCCGGGTTCTGCCTGTCCGCACGGAATAGCCGAACATTTTCTCAAAGGTCTCCGCATTTCCCCTGGCCCACGATACCTCAATGGCATTTCGGATTGCACGTTCTACCTTTTGTTCCGTTGTTTTAAAACGCTTTGCTATCGTTGGGTACAACAGCTTTGTCACACTGCTGACTACTTCCATGTCTCTGCCCGACAGCAGTATTGCATCTCTCAGGTAATGATAACCCTTAAGATGCGCCGGAACACCCACGTCCAGCATAACACCTGTAATGTATCTCTCCAATTCACAATCCTTTACAGTGCAAATATTCACTCAATTTCCCCTTTCCTATACTGGTTCGTACTCTTTCTTTTGTAAGAACAACTATATATTATCATAATAAGTGAAATACGTGAATATTTTTGGCCGTTAAGAAACTGTTAAGATTTACAGTTTTTCTTTTACCAGATAAATCGGACGCTTTTTAACCTCCATATATGTCTTCGCCAGATACTGTCCCAGAATCCCTGTGCAAAAGAACTGAATGCCGCTGAGAAACAGCATAATGCACACCAGGGATGGCCAGCCGGACACAGGATCTCCGAAAATCAGCTTCCGTACAATAATGAAAATAATCATAACAAAAGCTAACAGGCAGAACAGCACTCCCGCCACCGCCGCGATCATCAGCGGAACCGTTGAAAACGCTGTGATGCCATCCAGGGAATAGAGAAACAATTTCCAGAAGTTCCACTTTGTCTCTCCCCTGGCGCGCTCCACATTCTCATATTCCAGCCATTTGGTCCGAAAACCTACCCAGCCGAATATTCCCTTTGTAAAACGATTGTATTCCTGCATGGAGAGAATTGCATTCACCACCTGCCTGGTCATCAGCCGGTAGTCTCTGGCCCCATCCATAATTTCCGTTTTGGATATCTTTTTCATCAGCTTATAAAACATCCGGGCAAAAAAGCTTCTGATCGGCGGCTCTCCCTTGCGGCTCACCCGCCTGGTGGCCACGGAATCATATCCCTGTTCCAGGCAGGAAAACATTTCCGGCAGGAGCGACGGCGGATCCTGGAGATCCGAGTCCATCAGCACCACGTAGTCTCCCCTGGAATGCTCAAGTCCCGCATATATTGCAGCTTCCTTGCCAAAGTTTCTGGAGAAGGATACCAGATGAACGCGCCCGTCACTTTCACGAAGATTTTTGACCTCCGCCACCGTTCCGTCCATCGAACCGTCATCTATATATAAAATTTCCACGTCTATTCCCTTCTCTTTGAAAAAGGAATCGTTCTTTGTCAGTTCCTCATAAAACAGTGATACATTCTCTTCCTCATTATAACAGGGAACTACCACACTCAGCAGACTCATGGTTCTTTCTTCGGCTCCTTTCCGATTTCACTTTACTATCGTTCTCCCGGTCTCAGCTGCCGGGTGGAGGTGCATTAAAGATCTTCAGGAGTGCATAAGTTCCTTAGGCAGCCAGGATTTTATGGTTGTGCAGATTTCTTTCATCTCTATGGGCTTGGCTACAAAATCGTTCATACCTGCCGCGAAAAATTCCTGTTTTGCTTCCTCCATGGCATCTGCAGTCAACGCTATGACCGGAAGCTTCTGATAATATTCCCCTTCCAGTTTGCGCAGGGCAACAGTAGCTTCCACACCGTTCATGACCGGCATCCAGTGATCCATGAATACAAGATCATACCTGTTCTCCTGAATCATGTCCAGTGCCTCCGCCCCGTTTTCCGCTGTATCGATCTGCATTTGCAGAGGCTCCAGCAGCAGCACCGCAACCTCCCGATTAATTTCATTGTCATCTGCAATCAGAATTCGGGCCGCCGGTGCGGTAAACTCCTGATAATCCTCTGGCGTGTCCTTCTCAGGAGCCGCCGCATTTTCCCAGGAGGCACCCACAGTCTCTTCACTCCGTATTTTCTGACAGACAGTAAAATAAAATTCGCTTCCCTGTCCATATTCGCTCTTTACCCCTATATTGCCGCCCATCAGTTCCACAAGCTGCTTCGAGATAGACAGCCCCAGCCCGGTGCCTTCCTTATTACGATTTTTCTTTGTGTCAACCTGTTCGAAGGCTCCAAAAAGCTTTTGCAGGTCTTCCTGCCGGATTCCCTGTCCCGTATCCTCCACCGACACAAAAAGCCGAAGGTCGTCACCATCTTTTTCCTGCACCTTTATTGTCAGTCGAACAGATCCCCTGTCAGTAAACTTAATTGCATTGTTGCCGATATTTATGATAATCTGGCGAAGGCGCATGGAGTCGCCGTACAGTTTAACCGGCAGATTGCTGTCAATGTCAAACTGTAAATCGATCTCTTTTTCCCCAATCCTGTTCTGGAAGATCATCTTCAGGTCGCTGAGCATGGATGCCGGAAAATACTCCTCATCCACAATTTCCAGCTTTCCGGACTCAATTTTGGAAAAATCAAGAATATCGTTGATGATCGTCAACAGGGCAAGGCCTGAATTTTTAATGTTATGTAAATATCCGGTCTCTTTTTGGGAATGCTGCTCTCTGAGCAGTATTTCCGTCATGCCCACAATTGCATTCATGGGGGTTCTGATTTCGTGAGACATGTTGGAGAGGAAGGAAGACTTTGCCTTGTTGGCGCTCTCCGCATGCTCCTTTGCAACCACCAGTTCCTCCACCAGCTGATGGTTCTCCGTCATATCAACAAGCAGCAGGCAGTAGCCTACAATCTCATTTGTCTGGATCAGAGGCGTGACGGTGCGTGCATAGTACTGCTCGCCGATCCGAACTCTCTTTTCTGCCGAGCGGAATGTCTTAAGCACCTGCTCAGTCACCCGCGCACCCTTCGCATACCCGGTAAGCTCCGGAAATATCCTGTTTGCATAGGCATTTGAATCCAGATAGCCATACAGTGTGTCCACAATAACAAAGGCATCTTCAATATTCTCAAAAACCCACTCCCGCCCGGTGTCTGCAACCGTGAAAAATTCTCCTCTTATTACATACAGGATAACGATCAGGAGAGACACAGCCGCCAGCAGCGGCGTGACATCTACGGGCAGGGGAACACACAGCCTGACGATCAGAGACACGAATACCACAAGCTGGGCACTTGAAAGGATCGCAAGATTGCGTTTTTCCCTCACCAGCTTCGTTTTAAACCACTTTAACACTGTATATATAATAGCCATCATGAGCACGATACAGATGATTCCGTAACGTATCAGAAAAATCAGGCCTGTCTCCGTCTGCAGCAGGCCTTCCGCCAGCTCCGGCCTGATCACTCTGGCCGATGCCACCAGGTGCACCAGCCGGTCATCCCACAGGCACAGAACGGCAAATAACTCAAAAAAACCCCATATATTTCTAAGTGTCCTGGGGTATTTGATCTGAAGGTAATCCAGCACAAAAAAAGCAACGAAATAATAAAACAGCACATTTCCCATACAGGACATACGCCATGACAAAAAGGCCGCCTCAGGACTGACTGACCGAAGCTGCAGGAAATATCCCCCGTTCATCACAATACAGCCGATATCCGCCAGCAGCAGATTTATGATCACCTTATTGGGCTGTTTCCTCAGCAGGGTAACCGCTCCCACAAGGAGAATCCCACACCCGAACGCCTGCAGTATCTGTAACAACATATCTGTAACCTCCATAAGTCATATTATAGCATAGTTACTCCGCAAAGTAATCAGAAAATATTAAATATTCTTAATTTTGCCGGGGTGCGAGACGAAACAGCACTTTTGTGGTATAATAGTCGCATAACAAAAATCAACTTTCGTTTTTGTTGTGAGTTTATCAACCGAAAGGGAACCACATATGAAAAAACAGAAATTTGTGCTTATTCTTATTATAGGCGTATTTATGCTGTGTTCATGTGGACCGCAAGGTGATGCCCCGAATTCGGATCTGTCGAATTCGGAGTATCATGTTGGTTCCGGAGACACAACACAGCCCGACAGCTCTCTGCCGGCTGATTCAATGGGAATTTTTACTGACGAGGATTCTGTTCCGCCTCAGGAAGGAATGGTTCACAGCCGCCTGACCAACGAATGGGTGGATAAAAGCGTTGCAGACACCAGGCCCATCGCAGTTATGACACCAAATGAGCACAATGCACAGCCCCAGTACGGCATTTCAAAAGCATCTGTTATTTATGAAGCAAACGTTGAAGGACGCATGACAAGACTTCTTGCTGTTTATGAAGACTGGACCGGCTTTGAAAAGATCGGAAACATCCGAAGCCTCCGCACTTATTATGCTTACTGGGCATTTGAGTGGGATGCCTTTATCATCCATACCGGCCATCCTTACTATGTGGATGAACTGATAGCCGCAGCTGACACACAGACTATCAACGAGAGTAATTATACTGATTCAACCGCATTCTACCGGGATGAGACACGTGTCCCCCCTCATAATGCATTTGCCACCGGGGAGAAGATTCTGGATGCAGTGAACCGAAAAGGTTATTCGACAAGCTATCGCGGACTTGCAGACGAGCACCACTTTCTATTTGCAGGCGCGTCAAACCCGAACACTCTGGAGCAATACGGCGACGATGCCAGGAGCGCCGTTTATATCGATATGTCCGGCTGCTATCCTGTGACTCGCTGTTACTTTGACTATAACCCGGAGGATGGTCTCTACTACCGCTCTCAGTATCTTTCCGGCGGCACGGATGGGCCCCATATTGATGGTCTGACGGGAGAACAACTGACCTTTAAAAATATACTGGTTCAGAACATCAAATCACAGGATCTGGGAGATGGCTATCTCGCCTTTCAATGTGTGGACAACACAGAGGATGGCTGGTATTTCACCAACGGAAAAGGCATCCATGTGACCTGGAAAAAAGACAGCGACTATAGCTCCACCAGGTATTATGATGACTTTGGGAATGAAATTCTGTTGAACACGGGAAAGACCATGATCTGCATTGTTCAGACCGGAGACAACTTTACATTCCGCTAAAAAAAGGCAGTGCATAATGCACTGCCTCTTATATTTTCATTATTCACCCAATCCGTTTTCCACTGCCTGCACCAGTGTCTTCAAAGCTTCCTGCTCGTCTTCACCCTCGCAGACAAACTCGATTTCATCACCGCACTTTACGCATGCCCCCAACACGCTCAGCACGCTCTTTGCATTCGCTGTATTCTCTCGAAACGTGAATGTGATCAATGATTTAAACTGCATCGCTTCCTTACACAAGATGCCCGCCGGTCTGAGATGCAAGCCTGTAGGATTTTTAATCACTACCTTCTGACTTACCATTTTGCCTTTCCCTCCAATTCTGCAAATTTTGCTGTCATACAGCGTCCCTCTCTAATACTCATTCTAGCATGATTACACGCTAATCACAAGTGCTTTTTCACTTTAAAACATCACATCCTGAATCAGGTTTGCCAGCTTCTCTGCTTCCTCCCTGATTACCTTCTGATCCTTACCCTCTATCATAACGCGCACCAGCGGTTCTGTCCCGGAGGGCCGGATCAACACGCGCCCCTCGCCTGCAAACTTCGCCTCCAGCTCCCTGATTGCCTCGGCAACCCGGGGGTATTCCATATACTTCTCTTTTTTATGGTCTGCAACCTTTGCGTTGACAAGCGCCTGTGGAAGCACCTCCATGATGCATGCAAGCTCGGAAAGACTCTTGCCTGTCTCCACCATAACCTGAAGCAGATGCAGAGCGCTGAGAAGACCGTCTCCTGTGGTATTTTCATCCAGGAAAATAATATGCCCTGACTGCTCACCCCCCAGGCTTGCCCCGATTTCTTTCATTCGCTCCATAACATAGCGGTCGCCTACCTTGGTCTGCTCAATGGTCAGTCCGTTTTTCTCCCCCATCAGGAAGAACCCGAGATTACTCATGACAGTAGCCACAATGGTATCCTTCTTTAGCTTGCCCTGACTCTTCATGTGGTTCCCCACAATAGCCATAATCTGGTCTCCGTCCACTACCTTGCCGTTCTCATCCACCGCCAGCAGCCTGTCTGCGTCCCCATCAAAGGCAAGGCCGATATTGGCTTTCTCATAGACTACTCTGGCCTGCAGCTCCTCCATATGCGTAGAACCGCAGTTGGAATTGATATTTGTTCCGTCCGGATTATTGTGGATGGCCACAATGCTGCCGCCAAGCTCCTTCAGTGCTTCCACAGAGGTATAGGAGGAAGCGCCCTCCGCACAGTCAACTACAATCTTCAGCCCCTTCAGATTCACGGGAACCGCCTTGATGGAGTGGTTTATGTATTCCTCCCGGGCATCTGTCCGGTACTTCACCTTACCAACGCCAAGCCCAACCGGAAACTTTATATCCTGCATATTACCCCGAATCAGCTCCTCGATTTCATCCTCCAGTTCGTCAGGCAGCTTATAACCGTTTCCGTCAAAAAACTTGATGCCGTTAAACTCAACCGGATTATGGGACGCGGAAATGACAACTCCTGCATCCGCCCTGTATTTCTCGGTCAGATATGCCACCGCAGGCGTGGGAATCACACCCACAAAAACGCAGTTCGCACCCACAGAACAAGCGCCGGCCATCAGCGCATTGGCAAGCATATCTCCTGAAATTCTTGTATCACAGCCCACCATAATGGTGGGCTTATGCTCCTTCTCCTTTGTCAGCACATACGCCCCTGCCTGCCCAAGCTGCAATGCAAAAAGCGGAGTCAAATCCTCATTTGCGACGCCCCTGACGCCGTCTGTTCCGAATAATCTGGCCATCCCTACACTTCCTCCGGTTTCATAAATCTTACTGTTATTGTGATTTCGTTTTCCATAGAAACATCCTCCAGCGGAATGTCATTTGGCAGGGTAATGATAACAGGAATCCTGTAATCCCTTTCCTCCGGCTCTTCTATGTCTTCCTCCGCCAGCCATGCCGCAATGTCCACCTGTCCCCGGATCAACTCCTCAGGCACTGCCGAAACATCCTTTTCCAGTCCGGAAACCGTCAGCTTATAGCCTCCATCCGGCTCTACCAGTTCCAGATTGTAGCCATCAGGTACATTGACAAACTCAAAGTCATCCTTACTCAGTACAATCGTCCTGTCTACTATGGGTTCCACATAGACGGTTACTGTCACTCGTCCGCTAAAGCTGTTGTCCGCAAGTCTGACATTGTCCTTCAGATAATCCTTAATATTGATGGTATTCACCACATTACCCGTAGCTCCGGTAATATCAAGCAGCTCCGCCGGAATGGATATGCTGTTTATTCCGGCAATGACCGTCGCCGGCCCCGCAATCCTCACGTTCTCAATATCGCATTCCACCTGTCCCGTAGCCAGATAACCCTCTGCGGGATTACCCGTCACAGCCAGCTTCACGGGCACCTCCTTAACTGCCAGCACTTCCACTGTCATGTGAATAGAGTTCACATTCGTATTAACACCGGACAGCTCCAGAAGATTTCCCTCCGCATCATAGAGCCTGGGCTCCACACTCAGAGACATGCTGTTGGTTGCACCGCTGACATCAACCTCCACTCCGGCATAGCTGATCTTTGACACCGCCGACTCAGGACCGGTAACATTAATCTGAGTCTGGTCAGCAGAAGAATTCATCACAAGATAACCATCCGCCACCTCACCTACGGTCTGACTCAGCACACGAATCCATTTGCTGGCTCTGTCCTCCACATTCAGACGTACCGTATCGTGATCCCCTCTTATAGCATCATAACTGGTGGATGAAACCCCCTGAATACTATATGATATAGCAATGGTATTGATGTCTGTCAGCTTGCTCACATCCGCAACGGCCACAATATCGGATGCCCTAAGATCCTTTGTGACGCTTTTCGGCGCCCGGATAGTCACCCGCACAGTATCCGTATTGTCCATTATTTCGTATACCTTATTCTCCTCCTCAAGCAGGTCTGTGTTTGTCAGTTTCACGGAAATACCTGAGAAAGTCACCGTATCCTTAGGATCGTTTATCTGTACTGCCAGGAACCACAGCACAAAAGCCAGAAGCAGGGAAGTCAGCTTCAAGCCCCAGTTATGAAATATTTTCTTTTTCATTCTTCGCCTTGCTCCTCCCCTTCCAGATATGCTTTCCCCTGGTCTTCTCCTCGTCCTGTTTGTTTAGTACCTGCTGCAGCCTGGCCTTCAGCCCATCGGAGTCAAAGCCTCTCTCAATCTGCCCCTCATAAGCCACACTCACCTTTCCTGTCTCCTCAGATACAATAACCGTCAGGGAATCCGTGGCTTCGGAGACACCCACTCCCGCTCTGTGCCTGGTTCCCAGTTCCTTGCTCAGATCCAGGTTATCTGACAGCGGAAGATAACAGGTGGCGGAGGTAATTCTGTTTCCCCGCACAATAACAGCTCCGTCATGCAGCGGAGTATTATGTTCAAATATATTAATGAGCAGCTGGCTTGTGACGATACCATCCACCTCGATGCCGGTCCGCTCGTAATCCCTGAGGGACTCGTTCTGTTCAATGACGATCAGCGCTCCGGTTCTGGCTCTGCCCATCTCGAAGCTTGCCTTGACAATCTCATTTATGGTCTTTTCGGAAAAAGTCTCCTGTTCCCGCTTTGAAGCATCAGAGAACATACCGGTTGGAAGAAAATTCTTTTTGCCCAGCTGCTCCAGAGCATGCCGCAGTTCCGGCTGCATCACTACGACAATGGCAATCACCGCAACGCTCAGCATATTCTCCGCCAGCCAGAGTATGGTACTCATTTCCATGATATAGGCCAGCAGCAGCACAATGCAGATTACAATAAGTCCCTTCAGCAGCTGCCATGCCCTGGTTGTCTTCATCCAGGCCAGAATATAGTATACCAAAAAAGCGATGATCAGGATTTCCAAAATATCTCCTGCCCCAATCGTTGTTCGGTATGTGCTGAAATCTTTCACATAATTAACTAACGTATCAACCCACTGCATCTGCTACATGTCTCACTTATCTTTTATAATTAAAATAATTCCTCGTAGTCATCATTTCCCATATTTTCAACGTCCGGATCCATATTTCCGACAGTGACACTTTTTCCGCCTCTGTAATCTCCTCTCGTCCTCCGCGCTCCCGACGAACCGCCGCTCCTGCTCTGGGCCCTCTCCTGAGCTCGTTTCGGAGTTAACTCCGTGGTAACGCCGCGTTCACTGCCTCTGTGCCGCTGTGTGTTGATCCTCTTCACGGTCTTTGCAGGCGCTGATACCGTCATCTTTGGTACTGCCTTGACATAATAATAGTATTCGTCATCCTCAAACTGCACCTTTTCCGTCCGGCTGTAATCCACACAGAAGCGGAAAAATTCAATGACCTTCGCCACCGCCAGCGCCAGAAGCGAACCCAGCAGTGCACCGCCGATAGAAATATTGATATCATAAACCAAATCGCCCACCAGCAGAATCACAATGTTCGTCATAGCCCCCGCCACCATCGCAATGGTCCAGACATGATCAAGGGACATTCTCCTGATCAGGTAAACTACCACTATCGTGATACCATAGGCTGCAATGACAACCAACATCTCCTTATTCTTAACAATTCCGTCAATGATCAGCCTCAGCTTTGCTATCGCCTCAGAATCCCCCATAGTACCGAGGGCAGGTGCACTCACGATCACCGTCTGAAAGAAATAGTGCGCCGCCACACCGCACCCTACCGACACGGCAGACGCAGGCGAGCAAAGCAATCCTGCCGCAATAGGAATCACATAGGGAATCTTCATGGCGAAGAGCAGGGGCGTCAGCAGCGCAAGCACCGAATCTTTGGGACTGAATCGGAAAAACAGCAAAAACATAACAAGAAACATACACAGCCCCACCAGTGCGACTTCCATGGACAGCGCGTACATATGAAGCAAACTGAACAACGCCGCAAATATTACCATGCAGCCCTTCGGCAGAAAAGAACACATTAATGACACGATCAACACAATGGCAATATTGTCAAGCCTTTTCATGTAGCCTATTTTACCATTCAGCGTGTTCAGCACAATTAATGCAAACAAAAACTTTACTATGGGCAGGATGAACACCTCATACCTGCTGTACAGCATTTTTATCCGTTCTCTTATTTCCAGTAATCCTGTCATTTACTTCCTCCAGCCGACTTCTTTTTGACGCTTTCATCGCCATAGAGAGAACTCAGCTTTTTTAAACTATGATAATAACTCTTGAGGCTTTTTTTTGCCTTTACATAGCGGTAGGTGCTGATGATATACGTCAGCAGACCATATGCCACGATTGAAATCGCATAGTTGGTCAACACATTCTTTGCAAAAGCAAGCAGATCTATCTTATACAGATCCTGCATAAACACCTCAAAGTCATATAAAATATACAGTGCAAATATGATTCCAAAGGCAATCGTTCCGCTGACAACGGACTTCAGAACCTGGACGGCAATATAATCGCTGCGGAAATAATTGCCGATCTTGACATTCTTCCTGCCCTCGCCGCCTTCATAAGATGCCATTTGTGTCATCAATATCACACGTTCCTCGTTCAGCATAGAAAGCCTCCTATTTCAGGAACCTCATCTTGGCCCCGTCCTCTTTGGTCTCCTTTTTGGGCTCGGGCTTCGGTCGTCCTGTACTCAATATATTCTTAAGATCCTGCGTCACATTATTCTTGCATTTTTCACAGAATCTCCCGCTGCGGATAGCCGCACCACAGGATTCGCAGGTCAGATACAGGGCGGAATCCTCCGTAACCTCAAGCCGCTCATCCTTCAGCCACTGGCGGATCTGCGCCGGTTCCACATCACATGCCTCGGCAACCTGAGTAATCCCCACACCCTTGTGCTCCCGAATGTACTCCTTTACCTCCTGAAACTTTGCCTCCAGACTTTCCCGACAAGCAGGACAAGTGTTGGGGCCTGATACATAGTTGTAAATCCGTCCACAAACTCTGCAATTTTTAATATTCATAGTATCCTCCATTTTTGCGGCAAAATTCATTATACACCTGCTCCGCAGGCCAGAGTGACATAATAAACCCGCTCTGCACCGGCCGCTTTCAACACCCTTGCCGCCTCATCGATGGTAGCCCCGGTGGTATAAATGTCATCGAAAACTAGAATCGTCTTTAATTTTACATCATTTTTGGGTATATTGAAAGCCTTTTTCAAATTATTTTGACGTTCTGCAGGATTTAATTTTTTTTGAGGCTCGGTATTCCTCACCCGAACCAGCAAATGTTGGTATACCGGAACGCCCATCCGCTGTCCCACCGCCTCAGCCAACAAGGCGGCCTGATTATATCCCCGACCGGCTTTTCTGCGCCTGTGCAGCGGGATAGGTACAAATCCGTCCGGATGCAAAGCCCTGATAAAATCCCCCAGGTAATCCACAATCTGTTCCCCGAAAAATTCCGCGTATTCCCTTCTTCCCCCATACTTAAAGCGATAGATGGACTCTGCCGCGCTGTCATATTCATAGAGTGCTCTGCCACGCTCAAAAAAATGTTTTCTCTCCCTGCAATCCCGGCAGTATTCCTCTCCCTCCTCCGTCTTTTTGCCACAGCGCATGCACCACGGCGGCGTCAAAAGCTTTAATTTGCCCACACATTCCAGACATATCTTCTCTCCCCTCTGCCGCACAATGTCATCGCAGACGGGACATCGCCGGGGGTAAACCGCCTGAAGAATGCCCCGCAGGGGCATAATCTCTTTTATATTCTTCAAAAACCTTCTCAACCTCCTCACATTTCCTGTGAACACTCCCTGATTCGCTGAGCCAGTGCTGTATAACGCCTGTTATCAATTGTATTGTCTATCATATCGCGAACCGTTACGCTGCTCCCTAAAATTGTGACACAGTTTCGTGCCCTTGTGATCGCTGTGTACAGCAGATTTCTGTTAAACAGCACTCTCGCACCGCCCAGCAGAGGGAGAATAACAGCAGGATACTCGCTGCCCTGGGACTTGTGGATTGTGATAGCGTAGGACAGTTCCAGTTCCTCCAGCAGAGAAAACGGGTAAGTCACCCTGCGCTGTTCATCATACTCCACAACCATGCTGGAGGCGCTCTCGTTAATCTGAATAATCCGGCCCATATCCCCGTTAAAAACGCCTGTTCCTCTGTCTATGGGAATTCCGTACTTGCTGACAATCTCCCACTCCAGCTGGTAGTTATTTTTAACCTGCATGACCTTATCTCCTTCCCGATAAACCCCGGAGCCCCAGGCATGCTCACGTTTTCGGCCATCCGGCGGATTCAGATACTGCTGCAGAATACCGTTCAGTGTCTCGCATCCCAGGCTTCCCTTCCGCATCGGTGTCAGAACCTGAATATCAAATGGCGTTGCTCCCACATATTTGGGAAGTTTTTCACGAATCAACTGTATCATATGCTTGTATATGACATTTGCGTCATTTCGCTCCAGCATAAAAAAATCTCTGGATTTATTATCCAGCACAATCTGCTGTCCGCTATTAATTCTATGTGCATTGACAATAATGTCACTTTCTTCTGCCTGACGGAATATTTTCTTCAGCTCCACCATAGGAAATTGCCTGCTTCCGATCAAATCGCGCAATACCTGCCCGGGTCCCACGCTGGGCAGCTGATTCACATCTCCCACCAGTATCAGCCTTGTCCCCGGCACTATCGCTTTCAGAAGCGCCTGAAACAGCTGAATGTCCACCATGGACATCTCATCTATAATAATAACATCTGTTTCTAATGGATTTTCTTCGTTTCGCTCAAATCGAACCTTCCTTGTTTCTTCATCGGAAAGCGCACCGTTCAGTTCCAGCATACGATGAATCGTCCTGGCCTCAAATCCTGTGGCCTCCGTCATCCGCTTTGCCGCGCGGCCGGTAGGCGCAGCAAGAAAAATATCCAGGCCCTCCGCATCAAAATAGCGGATGATCATATTGATGGTTGTGGTCTTTCCTGTTCCGGGACCGCCGGACAGAATAAACAGTCCGTTACGAATACACTCCGCGGCTGCCTTAAGCTGCAGCTCATTGGCCTCCAGTTCCAGACTCTTTGCCAGTCCCTCCAGCCTCTTTTCAATGGCTGTATTCTGAGAGGGAAGATTTTCCGCCTCTGCCATGGGGACGTTCAACTCCATCAGCATCCGTGCACAGTTCAGCTCCGCATAGTAGTAGGAGGACGCAAAGATGCTGTCTCCCTTTATCACCAGCTTTTTATCCATCATCAGATTATCCAGGTGAGGGCGCACATTCTCCTTATCTACCTCCAGCAGTGTCTGTGCTCTCTCAAGCAGTTCATTCACCGGCAGGAAGCAATGCCCCTCCCCTACTGCCTGCAGCAGCACATAGAGAATCCCGCTGCGGATGCGATAGTCAGAATCTGTGTGTATCCCAATCTTTGAAGCCAGCTCATCTGCCATCCGGAAGCCCACTCCCGATATATCTTCCGCGAGCCTGTATGGATTCTCCTTCATGACTCCGTAGAGTTCCATACCGTATGTGTCGTATATTTTCACAGCCAGGGCATTTGAAATACCGAACTGCTGCAGGTAGACCATAGCATCGCGGAGATCCTTTTTTTCTTCCATCTGCATGGCAATTTCCCTGGCCTTATGCTCACTGATGCCCTTTATCTCTGCCAGCCGCTCCGGTTCCTCCTCTATAATACGAAAGGTATCATCGCCGAATTTTTTTACAATCCTTGCTGCAAGAGCGGCCCCTACTCCCTTTATGGCTCCCGAACCAAGATAGCGCTCCATTCCGGTGCTGTCCTTCGGTGTCACGGTATGAAAGCTGCCAATCTTAAACTGTGTGCCGTAGACTGGATGCTCTATATAGTCTCCCTGCGCTGAAATGGTCTCTCCCTGAGTCAATCCCCTGCACATACCCACACAGGTAATCTCTTCCCCCTCCATCGTCAGGTTCATGACCGTATAGCCATTCTCTTTATTCTGGAAAATAATATGATCCACATATCCGTTGATTGTTTCCATGCATCCGCTCCCGTTTTGCACTGTTCCTTATAGTTTCTTAATACGCAGAAAAGGCTGCTTTAGTTCAGCAGCCTCAAAAACCATTTCATTTTCAACAGGTTACTCTTCCACCTTCTCAAAAGCATTAGCGCCCGCAGCAGACTGTACAGCTTCCGCAGAAACCGTATCCAATCCGTAATTCCGCTTCATCTGCTCATAAAGCATCTGGGCCAGTCCCAGCCCGCTCTGTTCCGTGGTCTGTTCTGCGATGGACTGTATCATCTGATCCTTGTAATAGTCGGTGATGGTACTGGTATAATTCGAGGTATTCTCACTCTGGGGTATAGTCTTCATCATGCCCTTGTACAGCTGTTCCACAAAATATGCCTCAAACTGTTTGCAGGCATTCATCAGTTCATCATCTGTGGCCTTGGAATAATCCGTACCGTTCAGTTTATCCTTCAACTTTGAAGCCGACTGGTTGGCAGCGTTCGCATAGGCGTCACTGTACATGCCGGTAATGTCACTCATGTCTACCATTTATATGCTCTCCTTTCTTCTTGCAGTTTCTGCTTACGGAGCCCGTGCGACCCACGATGCGCATTCGCTCGCGGCGCGGTTCCTGCTGCGCAGTCACCCTCACTACCCTTACGGAGCCCGTGCGACCCACGATGCATTCCCTTGCGGCGCGGTTCCTGCTGCGCAGTCACCCATTCGCTACGGGCTTCGCCCTACGCTCATTCGCCATGCTCGTAAAATTTACAAATCATTATGCAAGCATATGATTTGTGACCTTTACTCGCTATCTCCGTAGGTTATTAGCCTGCTGCAGCATTTCGTCGGATGCTATGATCGCTTTGGAGTTCAGTTCGTATGCACGCTGAGCTACAATCATGTTTACCATCTCATCCGCCACCTGGACGTTGGATCCTTCCAAAAAATTCTGGAGAATCGCACTCTTCTCCACATTGGGGTTGGTGGCTTCGTTAATAGGCTGGCCACTGGCTGCCGTCTGCTCATAAAGGCTGTCACCCAGTTTAGCCAGACCGTTGGGGTTGTTAAACTGGAATACTCCGATTATCCGCCCCATAGACTGGGGATTGTTTCTTTCATCCGGATAACAGAGTTCTCCGTCTTTAGTGACCGTAATCCTGCTCATGATATAAGAATTATTTATTATAATGGGCTGACCGTTGGTATCCAACACCGGAAGGCCATCCGTGGTAGCAAGCATGTTTCCGTTGGTGGCAAGGGTAAATTTCAGATTACCGTTACGGGTATAGTATGTATTACCGTCCTCCCCGCGCACTGCAAAGAAACCTTTACCGTCAATGGCAAATGAAGTCTCACTGTCGGATGAGATCAGGTTGCCCTCCCTGAAAATTGAAGAGATTGCAGAGTTGCGGGTACCAAGTCCCACCTGTGCGCTGGTAGGCTTCTGCGCGCCGTTTGCTGTGGTGGTTCTGGTCTGCAGGGTCTGATACAGCAGAGTCTTGAATTCATTGACCTGCGTCTTATAGCCGGTAGTATTGACATTTGAAAGGTTGTTGGCTATTGTGTCAAGATTTGTCTGCTGGGCAATCATACCGGTTGCCGCCGTCCATAAACTGCGTACCATTTCGTATACTTCCTTTCTGTAACTAATAAATCATATTTTCAGGCTTACAGTTTTCCCAATTGTGAAACCGCAATTTCAAGGGAACTGTCATAAGTCTGGATGATCTTCTGGTTGCTCTCATATGCCCGGGTAATGGAAATGAGATTCACCATCTCGGACACTATCTGCACATTGGCCATTTCCAGATATCCCGACTTTACCTCCGCAGCTCCGTCGATGCGCGTGGCACCTTCTATAGGGCGATAATATGTCTCGCCGTATTTCTCCAGGTAATTGTAATCCTCAAAATCCGCCACCTGAATCCTTGCCACATCAACGCCGTTCTGGGAGATGGTGCCATCATCTCTGATCTTTGAGTCAATCAGCGTGTTCAACTGAATCCTCCTGTTTTGAGTATCCAGTACATAGTCCCCATCCTCTGTCACAAGATAGCCTTCCCTGTTCAGGGTAAACTGGCCTGCACGGGTGTACATGGTGGATGTCTCTCCTGCCTTGTTGGTAAATTCAATGGCAAAAAATCCTTCTCCTGCCAGAGCAAGGTCATAGGTATTGTCTGTCACCCGGAAAGAACCCTGGGTATAATCCGTATAATTTTCACCAATCTTGACACCCGGATTGTTATAACCCAACCGCTGCACATTCTGCAGTCCAATGGACTCATCCTTAATCTTTAACGCCAGGACCCTGTCAAAGGACTGGCTGGTAGCGCCTTCCTTTTTGTATCCCACCGTACTGGCATTTGCCAGATTGTTGGTCATGGTGTCCATTCTGTGCTGTTCATTGATCATGCCCGTGTATGCGGTGTATAACCCTTTTAACATCAGTATTTCCTCCGTATTCCACTAACTTTCCCTGTACCCTGACAGGAATTCCACATATCTTCCTGTGCCTACCGCCACCGCTGTCATGGGATCCTCAGCCGTCATGGTGTTGATTCCCGTCTTTGCGGATATAAGCTCCTCCAGCCCGCGCAGCAAACTGCCGCCGCCCGTGAGCACGATTCCTCTGTCAGCAATATCCGCTGCCAGCTCGGGAGGCGTCTTCTCCAGCACACTGTGGATGGTTTCCACTATCTGGGCTGTGGTCTCCCGGAGCGCTTCTTCTGATTCCTCGGAGGATACCTTCACCGTCTTGGGAAGACCGGTAACCAGATTGCGTCCCCTCACGTCCATATAGTCTACCTCGTTCCTTGGATAGGCAGAACCAATCTTAATCTTCAAATCCTCTGCTGTCCGCTCACCAATCAGCAAGTTATGCTTCTTACGCATATAGCGGACGATTGCCTCGTCGAAATCGTCTCCCGCAATCTTGATGGAAGCGCTGACGACAGTTCCTCCCAGAGAAATGACCGCTATATCGGATGTACCGCCCCCTATGTCAACAATCATATTTCCACAGGGCTTGGAAATATCAATACCGGCCCCGATGGCCGCTGCAATAGGCTCCTCAATAATGGCAACCTCCCTGGCTCCTGCCTGATAGGTTGCATCCTCAACCGCCTTCTTCTCAACCTCCGTAACGCCGCTGGGAACGCAGACCGCAATGCGGGGTTTTCTGAATGCTCTCCTGCCCAGCGCCTTCTGGATAAAATATTTCATCATTTTCTCGGTAACGGTGTAATTAGAGATAACACCCTGACGCAGAGGACGCACCGCCACAATATTGCCGGGAGTCCTTCCCAGCATCAGGCGCGCGTCTTCGCCGATAGCCTTAATCTTGTTGGTGTCTCTATCAAATGCCACAACGGAGGGCTCCTTCAAAACAACGCCCTTTCCTCTGATGTATACTAAAATACTGGCCGTACCCAAATCAATACCGATATCTGTACACTGCATACTGCCTATGCCCCTTTCTGATGAACTCCGATTATCTAAACCCAGTCATACAATTTTCATTATAACCGAAATCCATTTATTTTCATAGCTTTTTTATAAAAATTTTACAGGGGGCTGCAAAAAAACACGGATATCGCAAATCAGCGGATTCCTTCCGCCTGTTTTGTGCATCCGTGCTCGTTTATTCACTGCTGTATACGCATTTTAATCCACGCATAATACATATCGGCCAAAAGTTTTGATTACATTAGGCCCTTTCCAACATTTTTTTCACATAGGCACCCGTGTAGGACTTTTTGTTCTCCGCCACTTCCTCCGGCGTCCCTCTGGCAATAATGGTTCCACCTCTCTCGCCGCCCTCCGGGCCGATGTCTATAATGTAGTCCGCAGTCTTGATCACATCCAGATTATGCTCGATGACTACCACCGTATTTCCGCCGTCCGCCAGCCTGTGCAGAATGTCCACCAGCTTGTGTACATCCGCAAAATGCAGTCCGGTGGTAGGCTCGTCCAGAATATAGATGGTCTTTCCCGTGCTGCGTCGGGACAGCTCGGTGGCAAGCTTGATGCGCTGTGCCTCGCCGCCGGACAGGGTTGTGGATGGCTGGCCCAGCTTTACATAGGACAATCCCACATCATAGAGCGTCTGTATCTTGTTTCGAATGGAGGGCAGATTTTCAAAGAAGGGAAGAGCCTCCTCCACCGTCATGTCCAGAACGTCAAAAATATTCTTGCCCTTATATTTCACATCCAGGGTCTCGCGATTGTATCTTTTGCCGCCGCATACCTCGCAGGGCACATACACATCCGGCAGGAAGTGCATCTCAATCTTGATGATACCGTCGCCGCCGCAGGCCTCGCAGCGTCCTCCCTTTACATTGAAGCTGAACCGGCCTTTGCTGTAGCCCTTCGCCTTGGCATCTGCCGTTGAGGCAAAGAGATCCCTGATCTGGTCGAACACTCCCGTATAGGTGGCCGGGTTGGAGCGGGGCGTTCGCCCAATGGGAGACTGATCGATGGCAATCACTTTATCCAGCTGCTCAATTCCGAGAATGCTTTTGTGTTTTCCGGGAATACACCTGGCACGGTTCAGATCCCTTGCAAGGCGCTTGTAAAGAATCTCGTTTACCAGCGAGCTCTTGCCGGAGCCCGACACTCCCGTGACGCAGGTCATAACTCCCAGCGGAAATTCCGCGTCAATATTTTTCAGGTTATTTTCCTGCGCCCCTTTCACCGTCAGCCAGCCCGCAGGCTTTCTGCGCTCACTGGGCACAGGGATTTTCAGGGCGCCGCTCAGGTACTGTCCGGTTATGGACTCAGGCACCTGCATGATCTCCTCCGCAGTACCGCAGGCGATGACCTCGCCGCCGTGGGAACCGGCGCCGGGCCCTATATCCACCACATAATCCGCCGCCAGCATTGTATCCTCGTCATGCTCCACCACAACCAGGGTATTACCCAAATCCCGAAGGTTTTTCAAGGTATTCAGAAGTTTATCATTGTCTCTCTGGTGCAGTCCGATGCTGGGCTCATCCAGAATATAGCAGACCCCCACCAGGCCGGAACCAATCTGGGTGGCGAGTCTGATGCGCTGTGCTTCGCCGCCGGACAGGGTCGCCGTTCCTCTCGAGAGAGCCAGATACTCCAACCCCACATCCACCAGGAATCCGACTCTCGCCCTGATTTCCTTCAAAATCTGTTTTCCGATGAGCTGCTGCTGTTTTGTCAGCGTCATATTCGCCAGGAACTCATGCAGATCCAGGATAGACATAGATGTCACCTCATGGATATTCCTGTCGCACACCGTCACAGCCAGAGCTTCCTTTTTCAGACGCATTCCTTTACATTCCTTGCAGGGAGTAATGCGCATAAAGGTCTCATACTCCTGCTTCATGGTGTCGGAAAAGGTTTCCTTATACTTGCGTTCCACGTTTCTTATCAGACCCTCGAAGGCCACGGGGTAAACTCCCTTGCCCCTCTGACCCTCATAATACACATCCACCGTTTTTTCACCGGTACCGTAAACCAGAATATTCTTAACCTTTTCAGAATACTTTTCAAAGGGGGTATCCAAATCAAATTTATATTCCTTGCACAGCGCCTGCAAAATGGCATTGGTAAAGCTCTTCTGGTCCATGCAGGACTGCCAGCCCGTGACCGCGATGGCTCCCTGATTGATACTTAAAGACGGGTCCGGTATCATCAATTCAATGTCAAATTCCATCTTGTAGCCCAGACCGAAGCACTCAGGACAGGCTCCGAAAGGATTGTTGAAGGAGAAGCTCCTGGGTTCAATCTCGCTGATGCCGATTCCGCAGTCAGGACAGGAAAAGCTCTGGCTGAAGACCACGGGCTCACCGCCGATAACATCCACCACCAGCTGACCATCGGCCAGATCCAGAACATTTTCTATGGAATCCGCAAGGCGGCGCTCTATTCCCGCCTTCACCACCAGCCGGTCCACGATAATGTCGATGTTGTGCTTGATATTCTTGTCCAGAGTAATCTCTTCCGTCAGCTCATAAAGGCTGCCGTCAATGCGCACTCTGACATAGCCGCTCCGCTTCGCGCGCTCCAGCACCTTCTCATGACGACCCTTTCGCCCGCGGACCACAGGAGCCAGCAGCTGAATCCTCGTCCCCTCCGGCATCTCCATGATCTGGTCCACCATCTGGTCCACCGTCTGCTTCGCAATCACCCTGCCGCACTGAGGACAGTGGGGAATACCCACTCTCGCGTAAAGCAGGCGGAAATAGTCATATATTTCCGTGACGGTTCCCACCGTGGAACGGGGATTCCGGTTGGTTGATTTCTGGTCGATGGAAATTGCGGGAGATAAGCCCTCTATCTTCTCCACATTCGGCTTTTCCATCTGTCCGAGAAACTGCCTTGCGTAGGAGGACAGGGATTCCATATAGCGCCGCTGACCCTCCGCATATATGGTATCAAAGGCCAGGGAGGATTTTCCCGAGCCAGACATTCCGGTCAGAACCACCAGTTCATTTCTGGGAATATCCACGTCTATATTTTTCAGGTTATGCTCGCTGGCCCCGCGTATTTTAATATATTCCCGGGCCTTGCCTTTCGACAGCATCTTTGCTGCCCTCTCTTCTGTCTTGCTCATATCGCTCTCTCCTACTCTTCATCCAGCTCCTGCAGCTTTTGCTTCAGTTCTATCATCTTGTCACGCAGCTCCGCCGCCGCTTCGAAGTTCAGGTCTGCGGCCGCACGCTGCATCTTCTTCTGCACATCTGCAATGACCTTCTCCAGTTCCTTACGGTTCATGGACTCCGGATCCTTCTCGAACTGCATCTCTTCCTTAGCAATCACTTTGGAAATGCTGATCAGCTCCCGGACCGCCTTCTTGATAGTCTGCGGCGTGATGCCATGCTCCTCGTTATACTTCATCTGAATCTCACGGCGGCGGTTGGTTTCATCTATGGCAATCCGCATGGAATCCGTGACCGTGTCCGCGTACATGATGACATGTCCCTCCGAATTCCGCGCCGCACGCCCGATGGTCTGTATCAGTGACGTGCTGCTCCGCAGGAAGCCTTCCTTGTCAGCGTCCAAAATCGCAACCAGAGAAATCTCCGGAATATCCAGCCCCTCCCTCAGCAGGTTGATACCCACCAGCACATCGAACACATCCAGACGCATGTCCCGGATAATCTCCGCCCGCTCCAGGGTGTCAATGTCGGAATGCAGATACTTTACCCGAACTCCCACTTCCTTCATGTAGTCCGTCAAGTCCTCCGCCATCCGCTTTGTCAGGGTGGTGATCAGCACCTTATTATGCTTCTCCACCTCCCGGTTGACCTCTCCTATCAGATCATCGATCTGCCCTTCCACCGGCCTCACATCCACCTCCGGGTCCAACAGCCCTGTGGGACGAATGATCTGTTCCGTGCGGAGCAGTTCATGCGCCTCCTCATAGTCTGACGGCGTTGCGGACACAAACAGCATCTGGTCTATGTGAGTCTCAAACTCCTGAAAATTCAGCGGCCTGTTGTCCAGAGCAGACGGCAGGCGGAACCCGTAATCCACCAGAGTCTGCTTCCTGGAGCGGTCCCCTGCAAACATCCCGCGGATCTGAGGAATCGTCATATGAGACTCATCTATAATGATCAGAAAATCATCGGGAAAAAAGTCCATCAGCGTCATGGGGGGCGCTCCGGGAGGCGCAAAATTCAAATGCCTCGAATAGTTCTCAATGCCGGAACAGAACCCCGTCTCGCGCATCATCTCTACATCAAAGTTAGTGCGTTCCGCAATTCGCTGGGCCTCTATCAGCTTGTCCTCCCCTTTGAAAAAGCGCACCCGTTCTTCCATCTCTTTTTCAATATTGTCGCATGCCATCCGGATTTTCTCTATGGGAACCACATAGTGGGAGGCAGGATATATGATAATATGATTCAGAGCTGCATACACCTTGCCGGACAGGGGTTCCACCTGGCATATTCTGTCTATCTCATCCCCGAAAAACTCGATGCGGATAAAATAATCTCCACCCTGAGCGGGATACACCTCCACCACATCCCCATGTACCCGGAAGCATCCGCGCTGCATATCCATCTCATTTCGGGTGTATTGAATATCCACCAGTTCCCGCAGCACCTGGTCTCTGTCCTTGGTCATGCCGGGTCTTAAGGATACGGACATCCCCTGAAATTCCTCCGGGCTGCCCAGCCCGTAAATGCAGGACACGCTGGCCACAACAACCACATCCCGCCGCTCTGTCAGGGAGGCCGTGGCGGAAAGGCGCAGCTTGTCTATCTCGTCATTGATGGCGGAGTCCTTAGCAATATAGGTGTCGGAAGAGGGCACATACGCCTCCGGCTGGTAATAATCGTAATAGGACACAAAATATTCTACTGCGTTTTCAGGAAAAAATTCCTTGAACTCACCGTACAGCTGTCCCGCCAGAGTCTTGTTGTGCGCGATTACCAAAGTGGGTTTATTCAGGGCCTGAATGACATTTGCCATGGTGAAGGTCTTGCCTGAGCCTGTTACACCCAGCAAAGTCTGAAATTGGTTACCTTCCTGAAAGCCCTTCACCAGATCGGTGATGGCCTGGGGCTGGTCGCCCGTGGGGGCGTATTCTGATACTAATTTAAAATGATCCATAAAGATTCCCCCTTTAAATCACTCATTTTTCATTATTCCCCCTTCAGGCATCTTAAAACGGATCTGTCTGTTCCACCTAATCCTGCATAGTTGACTCCTGTCAAATCTTGCTGCGCTATTATCAAGTCCGGCTTATTCAGTGCCTGGCTGAAAAGTGTACCGCTGCGCACATATTAAAAGTGGAAGCCACTTCTTTGGCTTCCACATTATATCATAGGATAATTTATTTGTATAGATGAAAACAGCAATTTTTAGAACATTTGTTCCGAAAATTTGTTCCCTTTATCTTCCTATCTTCTCTCTCAGCACCTCTTTCGCCTTCTCCAGCTGATTGTCGGGATGATCCTCGCTTCCATAGTATGCTGTCCCGTCAAATTCACATACCACATCCGGCTCAATTCCTATTCCGTGAATGTTGTTGCCGTTTGGCGTGTAATAAGCGCTGATGGTAAGCTTGATTGCAGATCCGTCCCTGAAGGACATGATCTGCTGTACGATTCCCTTGCCAAAGGTAGTTGTTCCCACCAGGGTACCGATTTCGTAGTCCTTGATGGCCCCCGCCATGATCTCTGCAGCGCTGGCGGAATTCATGTCCACAAGAACTACCAGGGGCAGCTCCAGTACATGCTTGCCGTCACACTTATACTCATCTCTGTTTCCGTATTTGTCCTCTGTATAGACGATCATACCCTCCGGCAGGATCATGTTACACATATCCACAACAGCATTCAGATTTCCACCCGGATTTCCTCTCAGGTCAAGAATGATGCCCCCCGCATCCGATCCCTTAGCCATAGCAAGGGCATCCGCAAACTGGTCCACAGTCACATCATCAAATTCAGTGACCCGGATATATGCCATATCATCCTCCAGCATGGAGAATTCCACCGTAGGAGACTCCACTTTTCTTCTGGTCAGGGTAAGCTTCAAATAATCGCTCTCCCCCTCCCGAATCAAGGTCAGCTCTACCTCCGTTCCCTCCGGTCCCTTGATCAGCGCAACCGCTTCCGTCAGATTCAGGCCATAAGTAGATGTTCCGTCCACCTCATAGATCAGGTCTTCGGCCCGCAGATTTGCCTCCTCCGCTGGAGAACCTGCAATCACGCCGCTGATCTTCGGCAGCCCCGTACTCGTGTCAAGCTGAACATAAGCGCCGATGCCGTAATAAATTCCCTTGGACTGCTCCATCATGACGTTCAGCTCCTCTGCGGTATAATACTCGGAGTAGGGGTCGTCCAGAGATGCCAAAAGGCCCTTGAAAAGTCCCTCCCGCAGTTCTTCGTTGGTAACCTCATGGAGAAAGAAATACCTTTCGATGGTCGCCTCCAATGTCTGAAGCTTTGTGATCGTGTTGGAATCCAACGCCGAATCCTCATCCAGCTCCACCTTGCTTACATCGCTATGGCTCTCTGCAGCTTTCTGAATTTCCATTGCCGCCCAGCCGATTGCCACCACCAGCAGCGCAACGGCAATTCCTGACACAAGACCTGCAAGAAAGAGACCCTTTCCGCTCCCCTTCTCCTTCTGCGGAGGCTGTCCCGGCTGCATATTGTTTATATTGTCAAAATAATACTGATTCTCGTCCATAGGATTCTCCTTACTTTTTGATATAGTTCCATGGTGACTGGTATTCACCGTTCAGGCGCACGCTGAAATGAAGATGAGGACCTGTGGAACGCCCCGTGCTGCCCACTGCGGCAATACTCTCTCCTCTGACTACAATATCATCCTTCTCCACATAGAGGGCAGAAGCATGCATATAAATAGTGTACAGGCCTGAACCGTGATCTATCATTACATAGTTTCCCATGGTGGCACTGTATGCAGCCGCCACCACAATTCCATCATAAGCAGCGTAAATTGCCGTTCCCTTGGGCGAAGCTAAATCCACGCCATTGTGAAACTGCTGTATCCCCAGTGTCGGATGTATCCGTGGACCGTATTCGTCCGACACTCTGGTGTATGAGGCCACCGGAAACTTAAATGTGCCGCCGTCATAAGTCAGGACCACGCCGCTGCTCGCCAGGATTTTTTTCTTTTCCTCCGCTATCAAAGCTTCCAGAGCGGCGATTTCGTTCTCCTGAGCCTCAATCTCCTCCTCGTATTCCTTTATTGCTTTTTCCTTGTTATTAATATCGGTCTCATACGCCACAATGTCTCTATTTTTCTGGTCTATCAGAGCCTCCAGATTCCTCTGCTCCTCCTCCACGCCGGCCTTTGCCTCATCCAGAATCTCCTTCTCCAACTCCAGCTCCTGCTTGCACAGTTCCACGTACTCCCTGACCAGCCTGTAATCCTGCCACATCTTATTGTCATAGGCCATGACCCGCTCGGTATAATCAGCCTTATTCAAAAAGTCGCTGAAACTTTCAGATTTCAGAAGCATATCCAGCATCTGCGGTTCTCCGGACTCATACACCATTCTTATGCGGCTGATCATAGACTCTTTCTGATTTTCTTCATTTTCAAGAGCTGTCTCCAGCTGTTCACTGGCCACATTGATCTCTTCCTCTTTTACGGCAATCTTATCACTGAGCTCTTGAATATTCTGTTCTATCTTGGCAAGACTGCCGTCCAGCTGCGCCACATAGTTCTTCAGACTGGAGCGCTGTGTCTCCAAATCCTTTTTAATATTCTGCAGATCGCTGAGCCCGTTCTTCAACGCATCCTTTTCATTCTCCGCCTGACGTATCTGTTCTTCCTTTTCCCTGATGCTGTCCGAGGTGATGGAGGACATGGTCAGGGCCGACGCATCCTGTTTTGATCTGAAGAACGCGGTGCACAGCACCACAACGGCAATGCCGCACATTATGACTCTTCTTTTCTTCATAGGCTCCTGCCCCTATACATGCAAATGCTTCCTGACAGTTATGATACTTCCAAGAAAACCGATTCCTGCTCCAACCAAAAGTGACACCGGTGTCAGTACTCCGAATACCTGCTCTGTCGTCAGGAAATTCAGAAAGCTGCTGAGAATTTCAAACCTCTCTACAATGTAAGTCAGCGTGTAATTGTAGAGAACCCTTATCAGTCCCAGCGGAATTGCCGCACCCAAAAGACCGATCAGGATGCCTTCCAGCACAAACGGCGCCCTCACAAAAAAGTCCGTGGCCCCAATATATTTCATAATATTGATTTCCGTTGAGCGGACTGATATTCCGATGGCCACCGTGTTGCTGATCAGGAAAATACTGACCGCAAGCAGGATCACTATAATTCCCATGGAAACATACGCAATCAGCAGATTCACTCCGCTTAAGGTGGAGGCCGTCAGCTCCGAATAGTTTATCAGGCGCACCTCCGGTATGGATCGAAGCCAGTTCACCAGCGCGTCCTGCATGGAAACGTCGCTCAGAAACACCACATAGCTGTACTCTCCCGCCAGGGGATTCTCAGGAAATCCTGCGACATAGTCTTCCGCATTCTCCTTGAAATTTTTGGCCACATAGTTGACCCAGGCCTCGTCATCTGAAACGTAAACCACATCGGACACTTCAACCCGCGCCGCAAGCATCTGGCCGATCTCCTCAAGTCTCTGATCTGTAGTAGCCGTATGAGACTCCCCCCTGGACGCACACTTGTCATATTCATTATGGAAGAATACAGTAACCGACACGCCCTCTTCCGCCTTCATGACAATGCTCTGAAAATTTGCCACAATAGCATAAAACAGGCCAAACAGAAAGAGGCACGCTGAAATCGTCGCAACGGAAGCCAGAGAGTACCATTTGTTTCGGAAGATATTGACGAATCCCTGTCTAACGGTGTAAAGCAATGTACTAATCTTCATCGATGTACTCGCCTCCCTCCTCGTCGCTGACAATGACTCCCTTCTTCACGGTGACGACACGTTTGCGCAGGGCATTGACAATTTCCTTGTTATGTGTCACCACCACTACCGTTGTTCCGGCCTCGTTGATCTCCTCCAGCAGTTTCATGATCTCCCAGGAATTCTTAGGATCCAGATTACCGGTTGGCTCGTCCGCAAGCAGGATGGACGGGTTATTTACCAGTGCTCTTGCCAGCGCCACCCTCTGCTGTTCTCCGCCGGACAGTTGCTTGGTCTTAGCCTTGTATTTTCCCGCAAGCCCTACCGTGGCCAATATCGCAGGCACATTCCTCCTGATTTCATTGACCGGCGTCTCCACGATTCTCTGGGCAAAGGCAACGTTCTCATATACGTTCCTGTCATTCAGCAGGCGGAAATCCTGAAATACCACTCCCAGGCTGCGCCTGAACTTGGGAATCTGCCTATACTTAAGCTTTGCCAGATCGTTTCCCATAACATAAACACTGCCGCTGGTGGCAGTAAGCTCCCGCAGCAGAAGTTTAATCATTGTTGATTTACCGGAGCCGCTGTCTCCTACGATAAACACAAATTCACCTTTGTGAATACTCAGGCTCACATTATTCAATGCAGGTGCACCGGTAGAATATACCTTGCTGACATTGTCAAGGTAGATAACGCCCTTCTCCTCTATCAGGCGTTCCCGCTTTTTCCTCAGCAGTTCCTTTCTTCCCATAAAAGTCTCCTCTAAAAGTCTGCATTTTCCATATACTTCATATACTTCACTACCATCAGTGCGATTTTAAACGTAATGGCATTTTCAAATACACGCAGATCAAGCCCTGTGCTCTTCTGCAGCTTATCCAGACGGTATACCAGTGTGTTTCTGTGTATGAACAGCTGCCTTGACGTCTCGGACACATTCAGGCTGTTCTCAAAAAACTTGTAGATAGTAGTCAGGGTTTCCTCATCAAATTCATCCGGGCTTTTGCCGTCAAAAATCTCTTTGATAAACATCTTGCAGAGCGGGATAGGCAGCTGATAGATCAGACGTCCGATACCAAGCTCGCTGTAGGCCACAATATTTCTCTCATCAAAAAAGATTTTTCCCACATCCAGCGCCATCTTTGCTTCCTTGTAGGAACGGCTGACTTCCTTGATTTCCTGGATTACGGTGCCATATGCAATACGGATGCTCTTAATGCCTTCTTTCTCCAGAAAATGCTTCAGGGACTGGGCCGCCTTTTCAATCTCCTTCGCGGCATTTCCGTCGGACAGTTCTTTTACAACGATCACATTGTTCTCGTCAACCGCGGTAATAAAATCCTTGCTGTTGCTGCCAAAATGATTGCGTGTCAGCTCAAGGGCATTATTGTCCCTGTCACCGCCTGTCTCCACGATCATAACCACACGGGGTACATCCGTCTGCACATGAAGTTTTTTGGAACGGCTGTAAATATCCACCAAAAGCAGATTGTCCAGAAGCAGGTTCTTGATAAAGTTGTCCTTATCAAACCGCTCCTTGTAAGCCACAAGGAGGTTCTGCACCTGAAATGCCGCCATTTTCCCAATCATATACACGTCCTCACCCGTGCCTCCGGCTACCAGGATATATTCCAGCTGCTGCTCGTCATATATCTTGAAATACTGATAGCCCTGAATCTCCTGTGAGTCTGCGGGTGACGCGGCAAACTCCACAACAGCCCTGGCGCTGCTCCCCATATCCGTGGTGGATGCAACTTCCTTTCCATCCACATCCATAACGCAAAGCTCCACCCGGGCAATGCTCTTCAGGCCGTCAATTGTATTCTGCAAAATCTGATTTGAAATCATAAACCCGCTCCTCTGATTCGTATTTATATAACAAATATTACAAAAATACTGTCAAAAAAGCAATAGGTTTTATGATTTTTCACAAAAAAACTGCCTGCGGTTACTCATCAGGCAGTTTGCAGAACTAAATGCGCATATCGATATTCTCTCCAACACCGGGATTCACACTCCGTTCCATAGCAGCGGCATCCATCATTTGCACCAGGCCTTCTCCCAATTCCTTATTGGTATCCATCGCCTTGCTCAGAACAGCCGTTGAAACCTGAGACTGTGTGGAAATGTTGGACAACGCCATAGAAACTCCTGCAATATCCATATACATGCCCCCTTCCCTGATATGACTCCTAACACAGATTATTCTATCACACTTCAGATTCTTTTTCCATATGTGATTCGTTTTTTTTAAATTCTTAAGATTTTATCAGCCTGATGGTCTTTTCCTCAATCTCAATCTTCCCCTGCTTCAGCAGTCTGCCCACCGCGCGTTTGAACTCGTTCTTGCTCATTCCCGTCTCGTGCCTGATAACCTCCGGAGCCGCCTTGTCGTTGAAGGGAAGCGCTCCCTCATAGCTGTCCAGAAGTTCCATTATTTTCTCTGCATCTGTATCCATCTGCAGATATGCTTTCTCCCTGACGCTCAGATCAAGTTTTCCGTCCTCCCTGACTCTGAGAACCCGGGCCTCCACATCGGCCCCGAGCCGTATATCCCCGTAGAGCTCCTTTGCGGCAATAAGCCCCGAATACAGATTATCCACCGCCACAAACGCTCCGAAGTTATCGCTGATCTCATACACCCTTCCGCGAACTCTGTCCTCCGCCTGATAGGGGCTGTCCGTCCGCAGCGCTTCATACACATTCATAGTGGCGCAGAGACGGTCGCTCTTGTCAATGTAAAGAGACACCAGAACGGCATCTCCCTCCCGCACCTGCCCTCTCTGCTCTTTAAAGGGCAGAAACAGATCCTTTTCCAGCCCCCAGTCTAAAAACGCTCCCAGCTTTCCCGTCTGAGCCACCGTCAGCTCAGCCACCTGTCCCATCTCCAGTTTAGATGCGCGGGTGGTGGCGATCAGTCTGTCCTCGGAGTCCCGATAGATGAACACCTCCAGCCGGTCCCCCTCATCGCTCTCTTCGGGAACCTGCCTGGCCGGGAGCAGAACCTTCTCCTCCGCCGTCTCCCGGCTCACTGCCAGATAAACACCGAAGTCCACCTTTTTCACAATCACCAGTTCCTGTTTTTCACCCAGCCGAATCATGCCCGCTCCCTTCCCGAAAACTCGGCAATCACATATGCCGCACCGTTTTCGTCCGCCAGCTTCACTACAATTCTGTCACCGCTATCCGCAACGACAGGTACCAGCACATCATGCAGAAAAGCCTGCTTTTTGTATTCCGCCCGCACCTGCCTTATGTAGAAGCCCTCCGGCAGGAAATCCATTGCCATATCAAGGAACTGCTGATTGTTGACATGGTGGTTGGTATCCAGGTGATGCTTTTTCACTGTCAGCGTCTCCTGCTCAACGCCGCCCTCCGGAACCGCAATTTTCCTGGAGGAATAATCCATCTCCAGCCTGGGTGCGCGAGTGTATCGCTCTACCATGATCTCCGGAACTGCCGTGGGCTTCCCCGTCCCGGTATCCAGAAGGCTCCAGAGAGAATTTGCCCTGGCAATATAATCGCCCCGCTCATCCAGCATGGCAAAATTTCTGTAACCCAGAAACCCCTTCAGGTCATAGGGCTGGGTGCCCACAGTTATCTTCTCCCCCAGTTTCGGATACCGCTCCACCACAATCTGCCAGGAGCAAAGCACCCACACCAGATGGGTCTCCTTCAGGTAACTGATTCCCAGTTCCAAATCCTCGGACTGAAATGTGGAACAGTCCTGAAAGTAATTTATGAGGGCAGCCATGGTAAGTTTTCCCTCGCTGTCAACCTCACTGTATCTGATCCTGCTCTCAAATGTGTACATTATCTCTCCTTTATGTGAACAGCTGAATCACAATGCTGATGATCCAGAAAAGTGCAAACGCCGCCATCCCCGTGTTCCCCAGAGCAACGCTGAGCTTCAGTTCTTTCGGGATGGCTGTCTGCCCCGGGCTGAAGACAAATTTTCGTTTCGCCGCAAAGACGATAAACAGCACCACTCCTGTTATAAGCATACTGAGTATGAACAGAATAAACAGGCCATAGAGCAGAAACCACCCGAATTTATGCTGTATAAGTTCCGTCATTCCAGACATTGAACCGTTTTCCGCATACACCAGATAGCTCTCCATATCCATCTTTCGCATCAGCATGGTAGGAAGAAATCCGCCTATAAAATTAAAGAGCATATGCAGGGAAATGGTAATCTTCAGTTTGCCCGTTTTGACATAAAGGTAGGCCAGAAACGTTCCTATTACGGCAGCATAGACAAACTGGTTAAGATTGCCGTGAAACAGTCCGAACATCAGACCGGAAAGCACCACTGCAACTCCCTGTCCGTAATGCACTGCCCTGTCCACGATCAGCTTTCTGAAAACAAACTCCTCCATTACGGGTGCGCACAGCACCGTGTAGAACAGCACAGCCCAGGGGCTGATCGAATTCACCACTCCCGCAATGGCATTGTCCACCGGATTTCCGGTAAACATGCCGATGACAGTGGTCATTATCAGTCCCACAATATTGGCCGCATAGGCAAGCCCTATGCAGATAATTGCCGACAGCACATATTGTCCCGCCGTCATTTTACGTTTCTCAATATGCTCTCTCGGCACATCCTTTTTCAGCATTAAGCCCAGCAGCGGAAATGCGATCAGGTACATGGGTATCATGGAAAAAAGCAGATTGATATCCATATTGTATAACCACTCCGGTTTTACCGCCCGCAATATGATTCCCATTACCGCCTGCAGAGAATAGATGAGCACCACTGCCGTCATATACAGCCAGCCCATTCTGGAAAAATGTTTTTTTGCCGTGATCAGTTCCTGCATCCTTATCCTCCGTTCATCCAAGCTCAACCCTTAACAGGGAGTTTCCGCAAAAATTTTAGCATATTCCCTTTCCCTTTACAATCCCTTTACAAGATTCTAAAACTTAATATTTCTGAACTTCAGCGGCGATATTCCCGCCTGTCTGCCAAAAAAATATATAAAGTTTGACGCACTGTTAAAACCTGTTTTATACGCTATATTCTCGATGGAATCATCCGTTCTCCGCAGCAGTTCCTTTGCCCTGTCAAGTCGGACGGAAAGCAGATAATCGTAAGGGGAAAAGCCCGTACTCTCCTTGAATTTTTTTGAAAAACAGGAAGCACTCATATGAACCGCCTCTGCTATTTCAGCCACAGTAACGGCTCTGTCATAATTTGCATTTATGAAGTCTTTTGCTCTTTGAATCTGAATCCGGCTGCCGCTTTCCCGGCCGGGCTCGCTGCCCTTGCCGATAGTGCAGAGCAGTGAATAGATTTCTCTTGAGATGTCATATTCATTCTGATTCGATTTCATAAACAAAATAATTTTTTGAATGCATTCTGCAGTCTGCCGGTTACTCTTTATTTTCTGGCCCTTCTGCCCTTTCATCTGAGCAAACCAGTCTCTTGAATTATTGCCGTCAAAATGTACCCAGAGAGTGCGTGCGCCTTCAACCGCATAATATTTGTGTGCCCTGTAACAGTCAACCAGCAGCAGCTCATCCTTTTGTGCGCTCCAGCTAACATTGTCCTGAACCATTATCAGACTCCCGTCAAGAACATAGACTGCAAGAACGCTGTTATAGCTCTCACGCTCAACATAATATTCATTGTTACAGCAGAATTCACCTGCCGCCACAGGATAGTATAATAACTTTTTAGCCGCCTGAGAGGCGGTATAAAAGTACATGTGAGATCCTTTCTCAAGCCCCTTCTCCAAAAGTTCCATAGCCACCGAAATCGGATTTCTAAATTTTTTGATATGATTTCAAAACAAATCCGCCGAAAAAGATATTACAATAAACATAGATCAATGTCAAATGAGGAGGACAGAAATGGAAATTAACACGAATCAAATTTCTAAAGTCAGTGTCTGGGAAGAAACCATTACCATCCCTACATATGAGGCGGGCAGGCCTGACAAAAATCCTCTTTTTTTAACAAAAAGGGTTTATCAGGGCAGCAGCGGAAAGGTGTATCCTCATTCGGTGACGGACAAGATAAGCGACGTAAAAACCGACAGAGAGTACAGGGCCATATATCTCGAAAACGAATATTTAAAGGTCATGATACTGCCCGAACTGGGCGGAAGGGTACAAAGAGCTTATGACAAAATCAAAAACTATGATTTTGTCTATTATAATCATGTGATCAAGCCCGCTCTCGTAGGGCTGGCAGGTCCGTGGATCTCGGGCGGCATTGAGTTCAACTGGCCCCAGCACCATCGGCCTTCAACCTTTGACGAGGTTAATTATACTTACCGCGAAAACCCGGATGGCAGCGCCACTGTCATTGTCAGTGAAATTGAAAATATGTTCCACACCAAGGGAGAGACGGAATTTACACTCTACCCCGACAAGGCCTATCTGGAACTGAAGAACCATCTCTTCAACAGAACGGGCACAAAACAAACCTTCCTGTGGTGGGCAAATCCGGCTGTTGCAGTGAATGAAAATTACCGCAGCATTTTCCCGCCCGACGTGACCGCTGTTATGGACCACGGGAAACGGGATGTCTCCGCTTTCCCCATCGCAACGGGAACCTATTATAAGGTGGATTATTCGGCAGGCGTGGATATTTCAAAATATAAAAACCTTCCCGTGCCCACCTCCTATATGGCGGCAAAAAGTGATTATGATTTTGTGGGCGGTTACGATGACGGGATTGGCGCGGGCATCCTGCACGTGGCCGACCACCGCATTTCTCCCGGTAAGAAGCAGTGGACCTGGGGCTGCGGCGATTTCGGGAAGGCCTGGGACAGAAATCTCACCGATGAGGATGGTCCTTATATCGAGCTTATGACCGGCTGCTTTACGGACAACCAGCCCGATTTCAGCTATATCGCCCCCATGGAGAGCAAAGACTTCACCCAGTACTTTATGCCCTATCACGACCTGGGAACCGTCCACAATGCCACCAAAGATCTTGCGCTGAACTTAAACGTTGACAGTAAAATAACCGTCAGACTCTACTGTTCCGGCACCCTGGGAAGCTGTGAAGTCAGAATAAATGATATCTATTCCCGACAGCTGGACCTGCTCTGCTCCAATACCTGCGAGGTCAGTATTGATAACAGCGGTTACAGGTTTGAGGACATTGTTGTCCGTGTGGTTAAGGACGGCAGAACGATACTGTTATTTGACGGCAATGTAAAAAAGCAGGAGATACCCGACGCTGCAGAGGCTGCACCGTTGCCGGAAAACTGTAAGACAACCGAAGATTTATATTTATACGGACTTCACATTGAACAATACCGCCACGCTACGCGAAGAGCGGAGGATTATTATCTGGAAGGCCTGCGAAGAGATAACACTGACATCCGGCTCAACAATGCCTACGGTATGCTGCTTTTTAAAAAGAGCTGCATTCGGGAAAGCGAACAGTATTTTCGGGCGGCGCTGGCAAAACAGACCCGTTCAAATCCCAACCCCGCCACCGGCGAAGTATATTATAATCTTGGCCTGTGCCTGTTTTATCAGGAAAGGTACAATGAGTCCTTTGACGCTTTTTACAAGGCAGTCTGGAATGCCGATACGAAAGGCGGTTCCTGCTTCTATTTATCCCTGATCTGCTCCCGGCGGGGGGACTACGAAAACGCCCTTGATCTTGTGGATCAGGCTTTGATTTACAATAGCCGCAACTTCAATGCCCTGAATCTCAGGACAATGCTTTTAAAAGTCATGGATATGGATTACACAGAAAGCGCGGAACACACACTTCGCCTTGACAATCTGGACATCTGCGCCATGTATCTGCTTGGGCAGGATATTTCAGGGCACATCATCAACCCCAACATGGCGATCGATCTGTCTCTGGAATTTGCCATGGCCGGTTTTTATGATGATGCAGACACGCTGCTGAGCATGGTGAAGGATGAACATCCTATGGTTGATTATTACAGGGCTTACTATTCCTGTCAGGCGGGCCGGGAATACGTTTGTCATCTGGATAAGGCCTTTCATGACAGTCCTTATTGCTGCTTTCCGAACAGACTTGAAGATATTGCTGTACTTGAATTTGCCATAAGAAACAATCCGAAGGACTTTAAAGCGCCTTATTACCTGGGTAATCTTTATTATGACAGAGAACGTTACAAGGACGCGGCAGAGTGCTTTGAAAAATCAATAGAAACAGGCTGCGATTTTGCAACTCCTTTCCGCAATCTCTCACTGCTCTGCTACAATGTAAAGGGCGATTCGGACAGGGCCCTTGGGCTGCTTTCCAGAGCCTATTCCATTGACGAGTCAGACGCAAGAGTTTTATATGAGCTGGATCTGCTGAAAAAGAGAATGGGTATATCGCCCGGCGAGAGACTTGCCTTTTTAGAAAAGCATTATGACATTGTTACACAGCGCGATGACCTGTATCTCGAGTACATCACACTGTTAAATCTGACGGGAAAGTATGACCTGGCATTACAGCTTATCATGTCCCATAAATTTCACCCCTGGGAAGGTGGTGAGGGAAAGGTACCTGAACAGTATCTGTTTTCAAATATTGCCCTGGGTATCACGAAGGATGACCTGAATTATCTTCTTTCAACCTTTACCTACCCCCACAATCTCGGGGAGGGCAAACTGTACGGCGCACAGGAAAACAGACAGAATTATTATCTGGGCTGCGCCTATGAAAAACAAGGTAAGTCAGACCTGGCAGGGGAGTGCTTCCGCAAAGCGTCAGAGGGCATATCCGAGCCCGCCTCGGCAATGTACTACAACGATCAGCCCCCTGAGACAATTTTCTATCAGGGAATGGCACATTTAAAGCTTGATAACAAAAACGGTGCCGAGAATCGTTTTCACAGGCTGATAGATTATGCGGATGCGCATATTGAGGATGATGTAATGATAGATTATTTTGCGGTTTCCCTGCCTGATCTGCTCGTATTCGAAGAGGACTTAAACAGAAAAAACAGGCTCCACTGCCTGTTTATGAAAGCCCTTGGCCTGTATGGACTGGGCAGAAAGGAAGAGAGCAGATCGCTGTTTCAACAGGCATTGCAGGAAAACTGCAACACCTTCCAGATTGCAACACACTATCAATTACTATTTGAGGAGGGCTGAACATGAGACACAATATTCCTTTAAACAGGTGGATCTTTTCCATTGATGAGCTTAACTATACGGCAGCGGTCACAACGCCCCATACCTGGAATGTTGACGACAATGTGATGCAGCACAGGGGAACCGCGGGATATGAGACCACTGTATTCGTGGATGAAAGCTTAAAGGATGAAAAAGCATTTATTTCATTCAACGCAGTTTACCACAGCGCAAAGGTTTACATCAACGACATATTTGTCGGTGAGCACAGCCGTTCCGGCTTTACCCCTTTTCGCTTTGACGTGACGGACAAAATCATTTTCGGCGGAGATAACAGGATCAAGGTGATTGCGGACAACACCCACATCAGGGAAATACTGCCTCACATGGATGACTTTGACTGGGCGGACGACGGCGGTATCATCCGAAAGGCGGAGCTTCTTTTCATGCCCCGGGACGCAGTGGAATACATCAGAGCGGAAGAGAATATCCGCTCCGCTGCACAGGGTTTATGCAGCGGCTCCCTGCTCTTAAAGACAGCCTTTCTCGACGGAAAACCTCACCGCGCCACGGTAAGGGTAATCGACTATTCCGACAATAAGACAGTGATAGAGCAGACATTTGAAAACGTTGAAAATGAAGTGACCCTTGACTTCGAAAACCTGAAGCTCTGGAGCTGTTATTCGCCTGCCCTTTACAGGATCGCCCTGGAAACGGAGCACGATCATCATGAAATCCGCACGGGCCTGCGGACCATTGAAGTTCGTGGCGAAAGCATTCTTTTAAACGGTCAGGAAATATTCCTCAAAGGCTGCGAATGGATGCCCGGCTCCCATCCTGATTTCGGTATGGCGGAGCCTCTGGAGCACAGCATAAAATGCCTGAAGCAGCTGAAGAATGCAGGCTGCGTATTCACCCGCTTTCACTGGCAGCAGGATGACAGCCTTTTTGACTGGTGCGATGAAAACGGGCTGCTGGTTCAGGAGGAAATCCCCTATTGGGGCTACCCGAAGCAGGCCACGTCTCTCCAGCTTGATATTGCAAAACAGCAGGCAGATGAAATGGTATATTTTCACTCAAATCACCCGTCCATCATTTTCTGGGGCGTAGGCAATGAGCTGGGCGCGGAAACCGAGCCTACCATTCATTATGTCAGAGATATGGTTTCCTATTTCAAGTCCCTTGACGCAAGGCGTCTTGTAAACTATGTTTCAAATACCCTCAGCCGGGTTGAAAACGCGGATAAAGATGACGCAACGCTTTACGGAGATATTGCGATGTGGAACGATTACCTGGGACTTTGGGAGCCCAGCGATGACATAGAAGCCCATATGATAAGAACCTGTAAAAAAGCAAAAGGGATGCCGCTGATCGTGTCTGAATTCGGCCTCTGCGAGCCCCACTTTAAGGGCGGGGATACCGAGCGGGCAAAAATCCTTGCCCGGCGGCTTGAAATGTATTCGAGGATAGATAATATCAAGGGCTATATGTGGTTCTCCCTCAATGATTACCGCACGCACTGCGGAGAGGCGGGGCAGGACAAAATGCGGCGGCGCGTCCACGGTTCCACGGACCTGTACGGAAACGAGAAGCCGTCATACAGGCTGCTGCAGAGGCTTTAAAGATTTCCGGCAGCGCTGAATAAAATTAAAGTCTTCGTCCCACCAGACATCAAAACCCCGGATGTTTCCTTCCGGGGTTTTTCATAAACAGGGCAATCCATCTTTCGCAGGACAACCCCTGCTTCGCAGGGCTGCAAGGATTCGAACCTTGAAATCCGTCACGATCCCAAGGACGCTCCCGTCAGTGTCCCGCACGTTCGCCTTGAATCCCGGAATGGCGGTGCTGCCGTCCACTGTCATGATATCCTTCTGAACCACGTTCCAGTGTAGCCCTGCAAGGCGCAGCGCCGCGGTAGAATCAGGGGCTTCCGCTACCGTTGTCCCAAGACCGTGCCAGGGCTTCTCCCTGACGTAAAACATTGATTCCACATTTGCTGCCATAGCTTACTTCCCCCTTTCCAGCTTTCCCGCCAGCCGGATGATGAATTTGGCTGCTGTTGTCCCTTTGGTTTTTTAAATACTGTACTCATTGTAAGTACCTCCTTTGTGAGGCTCCGATAAAAGCATGATATACCGGATATCTGGTTGTTATTCTACAGTGAAATAATATATTATTTCATTGTGAAAATTTGGGAATGTGAATCATCCTGTAAAGGGCAAAAATGAGGCTGCGAAAAATATGAAATCATCTTTCACAACCTGACTTAAATAAACTTTGTATTGCAGTTTAATATTTCATAAAAGATTTAAACCCATGACTCACTTGTATAACTTTTAATTTTCTACCAAGATAAACGCATCATGTGTTCCGGGTCATTTAATTTTAAGAAGTATAGGAGACATATCCTCTTGAAAGCCGCTGCTTCCTCGATCTGCTGGGATCTGCCATATCCCGCTCCGGCAGTTCCTTTGTGACAAGGGTTTTGACTGCTTCTTCATTAATCCTGTCATCACGAAAATGGCACAGATATGAACATAGGGAAACTCCATAATCACAGATTTGACTCTAAAAAACGGCTAAAGCTGGTATGGACACTTCTCTCAAAACGTCCATTATACCGGATGATGCAGTAGCTAACTTACGGAACCTTGTTCGTGACTATTATTATTTCAAGGCTATGCAGGTCACAGTCGTCCTGAAACTAAATGCAGCGTTCAAGATATCTTTTCCGGCATATCCGCAGGTCTTCAGCAAAATCACCACGCAGACTTCTCTGAAACTACTCCTGGTATACCCGCTTGCCACAAAGAAAGGGAAACCCGGCGAAACAACCTATTTCGCCGGGTTTGTGGAGTACATGCCCACTTTCGATATTTCAGTTTTTAAAGAGATCCGCAAGTATTTGTGCGATTTTTTGAAGGGTACCATCATCGGAAGAATTGTGCTCCACAAGAAACTCCCATTTACCGTCTTTTGTTCTATAGATTTTGATGTGTGTCCTTAAGAGGAACAGCGCGGCGATCAGCACCACCATCTCCGGCAAGCCAGGAATGGCAAAAGCCTGGGCAGTCTGCGCGTTTTCCCGGCAGCGCTTTACTGCGGAGGACAGAGCAGGTTCTTTCTCTGCAATTACAATCACATCATCCCAAAAGTCTATGGGCAACGGCGCGGGCAGGACAATTTGATCCTGATATTGCATATGAAATTCTGCAAAACCGGGGTCCCCCTGTGCCAAGGCCAATATAGTACTTTTTTTGGCATATATAGAATATTCAACTGTTGGCATTGTTCAGTTCAACCTCCATTTCTTCCAGGATTTTCGTCAGTTCCCGGGGCATACTTGTTGACCATGCCTGCCTCAATTGGCTGTGCTCCGTACCTGCAGTCGTATGCAGCAAACGAGCATAACTATGTACCACTATCATCAGGCTATGTGTATCATTTGTATTAGCAAACATTTTTAAGGATTTTAAATAAAAATCACCTGCTTGCGGAAAATCTCGCTGCTCCTCGGCAATTATGCCCAGTTGGTGGTAGGTGCTGGCTGCT
>CAMWJV010000013.1 GCA_947174665.1 uncultured Lachnospiraceae bacterium | reverse complement strand
ATCCGATACTGTTCCCATTCAAGATGCCCGTAATGAGATGTGGGATTTCCGTTCACATACATCTCCCCGCCTTCATAGGGCAGAATCCCGGCCAGCACTTTGGCCAGCGTCGATTTTCCGCTGCCGCTTTCGCCCGTGACAGCCACAAACTCCCCTATAGAAAAGGACAAACTGACGCTGTTTAAACCCATAACGACAGATTGCCCTGCGGTATAATATTTCGAAATATTTTCCATTGTCAAATAAGCAGACATGGCAGTATCCTCCTCTTTCAGGTCACCATCATCCGCCGGATGCCGTATAAAACAGCAGGCAGATAACGCTGGCAAAAAGACAGATCAAACCTATGATCAAAAAATGCTTCAGCCACCCATCCCGAGACTCTTCCCTGCTGACCTTATATTCGTAAAAACCTTCTATTGCCTTATGGGGATGCAGAAGCCTTTGAAATACCATATAAAATCCGTATTGCAGCATATCAAAGGTTCCCTCTGATGCCGCCCAGCTTAACCCGCCCATTCCCCCCAGCAAAACGGCAGGAAACAGAAAGCAGTCCGAGAGTATCCCCAGCTTTTTCTGTATATCCTCTTCCTGAAACAGATTTTGGGTTATCGCACCTGCCGCAAACACCGCGGCTGCAAGAATAACGGCTGCTGCATACTGTCCCGCGCGCTTTCTATTCATTCCGCACCTCTGTTTTGTAACAGTCCAGCCATCTGCATAGCTGAACTGTTACCATTTTTTATGCTTCAGTCCTTCAGCATAGTCAGATATGTCTCATACTCTGCATTGTTACACTGTACATAATGTCCCGGTCTGATCTCACGGAAAGAGGGCTTATCTGTTGAATAATCATGCTCTGCCAGCGGGTTATAAGTTATCCGCTTCCGCTTCTTCTCATAGACCGGATCCGGCAGAGGGATTGCTGAAAGCAGCGACCTGGTATATGGGTGCAGCGGATTCTTAAACAATTCTTCCGAAGAAGCAAGTTCTACCATCTTCCCGAAATACATAACCCCGATCCTGTCTGAGAAATACTTGACCACGGAAAGATCATGGGCAATAAACAGGATCGTCAGTCCCAGACTGTCTCTCAGATCGTTCAGCAGGTTGATCACCTGCGCCTGTATGGACACATCCAGCGCAGATACGGGCTCATCCGCAATGATAAGCTCCGGGTTCATGATGACAGAGCGCGCCACGCCGATACGCTGGCGCTGGCCGCCGGAAAACTCATGAGGATATCTGCCTGCATGTTCACGCACCAGTCCCACCAGCTCCAGCATTTCAAAGACTTTTTTATCCAGTACCGCTCTATCCTTTTCTCCCTGGATCACCAGCCCCTCCGCGATGATCTCGCGTATGGTCATCCTGGGGTCAAGGGATGCTATGGGGTCCTGAAAGATCATCTGTATCTGGGTAACCAGCTTGGTATGCCTGGCTTTATGAAGCTCCTTCCGATACTCTGCATTCAGTCTGTTCTTCTCATCCCCCTGAGCCTTTTCAATCTGAGGAAGATATTTTTCCTTCAGTTCCGCCACCAGCTTATCGGAATATTCCTTATCACAGTTTTTCTGGTCATATCTGGCTTTCCTGATCTGCTCCTTATTTTCGGCAATGACAGCATCCAGCTCCTTTTTCAGCCGCTGCTTTTCCTCATCACTTCCCGCCGCGGCAATTTTTTCCTTATAAGCTTTTCGTGCTTCAGAAATGGCATTAATATAGGAACGTTTACCTGCGGCAATGCGGACTCCTTTAAAATACACATTACCGGATGTGATATCGTAGAGTTTTATAATGGAACGCCCTGTAGTGGTCTTACCGCAGCCGGATTCGCCCACAAGCCCGAATACCTCGCCCTTTTGAATCTCAAAGCTGACATCATCCACAGCCTTCAGTTCCGAACTTCCCATGGGAAAATACTGACAGAGATGTTCCACTCTCAGCAGCGGTTCTGACTGAACAGCCCGGCCATCCAATGTTTTGTCCTTATTCTCCATCTTCGTACTCCCTTCTGGCTTTCATTCTGGCGATTCTGTCCGTTACAATCTTAGGCGGGTCTACCTTTGGAGCGTCCGGGTGAAGCAGCCATGTAGCAGCATAATGTGTGTCGGAAATCCTGAACATAGGAGGCTGCTGTTCAAAGTCTATTTTCAGCGCATATTTGTTTCGCGCCGCAAACGCATCACCCACAGGCGGGTATATCATATTGGGCGGTGTGCCGGGTATGGCCTCCAGCTTTTCGTCGGTATCCAGGTCCGGCATGGAGGAAAGCAGCGCCCAGGTGTAAGGGTGGGCAGCCTGGTAAAACAGATCCTCCGAGGTGCCGTACTCCACGATTTTCCCCGCGTACATCACCGCAATGCGGTCAGCCATGTTGGCCACCACGCCGAGGTCATGGGTAATAAAGATAATGGAAAGGTGCCTCTCGGCTTTCAATTTGTTTATCAGTTCCAGTATCTGTGCCTGGATAGTCACATCCAGCGCCGTAGTAGGTTCGTCGCAGATCAGGATGTCAGGGTCTGCCGCCAGGGCGATGGCGATCACGATACGCTGACGCATGCCGCCGGAAAATTCAAAGGGATACTGCCGGTAGCGCTTTCTGGGCTCCGCAATGCCAACCTCCTCCATCAGACGAATTGCTTTTGCTTTTGCAATCTGCTTCGTTACCTTGTTGACCACACCGGATGCGTTTTCCTTCAGATAGTCGATGCCCGCCACGGTCTCCGTATCGAAATCGCGTTCCTTTTCTCTGGAAAGGGCAGCTTCAAAATGCTCAATCTGGCGCGTGATCTGGTGACAGATATCATCCCGAACCTCATCCAGATCGGTAATCTTAGCCTCTACAACCTTCCATTCCGGAGTTTTTCCCCGAGCTGCCAGCCTGTCATATTTTGCCTTTGCCTTCGCATAGCGCTTTTCCTCATCCCGGTTCTTGGTAATGGAAGAAAAGTAGCGGTTGATCTCACTCTCCAGGCGGACGGGAAATGTATAGGTGAGATTGTCCTTGACAACCTCCAGTTTGTTGATCGTAGCCAGTACCTTTTTAGAAAGCTCCTTCTGCACACTGCGGCACTCAGCCGCATCCAATTCCTTTTTCTCGAATGCAGGCAGGGCCTCCTTCAATGCCTTGACAGCGGCCTCCTTGCTGCGGCAGGAGCCCTCCGCCGCATACATCATCCCCTTTTTGGCATCGGCGATAAAATCCAGCATGAAATTATCATCAAGATACTTGCGCAGGAATTCATTTAACTCCCCTATGCTGTTCATGGCAGGAAGCTCTTTCCCGCTGAAGGTCAGATAATAGCCCATACAGAAGAAATTAGGTTCTTCAAGGGCCAGAGCCTTCTTCAGTATCTCATCTACCCGGTTCAGCCTGCCGATAATGGCATCATATTTGCAGTCAGGCTTCTTAACCGCGCCTGCATCCTGCTTAAGTTCGTCAATTAATGCCTGCAGCTTTTCAGCATCTTCCCTGACTACATATTCCTGAATGGAAGCCTTTGCAAGCTTCACAAGTTCCCTGATGCGGTAAGGGGCATCCTTTGCCGCGTTTTTCTCCATCTCAAACACCAGGTCGGCAATATCATCCACTGCCTCCTGTGCCGCCTCATGGGCAATGCTGTAAGCCTTCTCCAGTTCCAGATGCTTGTACTCAAACTTATCAAAATCAGCGCATTTTTTTGCAAGCTGTGCTGCCTTTTCTTTATCGTCTCCGGCGATCGCGGCAGTCATATTTATTTTCAGGTCTTTCAGATACCCGTTGAAACAGGCCCGGCTCTCCCTCTGGCGTTCTTTTCCCTTTAGGATCATGGCTTCTGTCAGCTGTCGTCCGATTCTGACAATAGGATTCAAGCTGGACATAGGATCCTGAAATATCATGGCAATCTTGTCGCCGCGGATCTTATGGAATTCCTGCTCGGACAGCTTCAGCAAGTCCTTGCCGTCATAAATGATCTCGCCGCCTTCAATAATGGCATTCCCGGCAAGAATCCCCAGGATTGCCTTGCTGGTCACGGATTTTCCGGAACCGGACTCACCCACAATGGACAGCGTCTCGCCCTTGGCAAGATCAAAATCGATTCCCCGCACAGCCTGCACCCGGCCATTGGCAGTTCTGAAGGATATGGTAAGATTTCTAACCGATAATTTTTTCTCCATCTCAGTCCTCCACTCCTCTCGTTGTAGGGTTAAATGCATCTCTCAGGCCGTTTCCGAACAGGTTAAAGCAGATCAGCAGTAAAGCAAAATAGATGGACGGATACAGCATGGCATGGGGTGATGTAGTCATGGCGCTCTGTGCTTTTGACAGCAATGTACCGATACTGCTTCCCGCAAAATCACTGATATTTACAATGCCCAGATATGTCATCGTAGTCTCGGAAAGTATGACTGAAGGAATGACCAGGGCGCAGCTTGTGATGATGGTGCCTATGGCATTGGGGAATATATGCTTGAACATCAGCCTCTTGTCCGACGCCCCCAGTGTCCGTGCCGCATACACAAATTCCTGACTCTTAAAACGGTAAAACTGCTTTCTGACCAAGGCACTCATGCCGATCCAGCCTGTCATGACAAAGGCAAACAGAAAAGCTCCTATGGTTCCCACTTTTGCTGCCAGATGAAGCTGGAACAGCACCGTCACAACGATCATGGGAATGCCGGAACAAAGATCCGCAAATCTGTCCAGCACCATGTCGACAGCCCCGCCGTAATATCCCTGAATCGCACCGTAGATTGCACCGATCGTCAAATTGATCGCAGACACCAGAATTGCAAAGATAAGTGAAAATCTGGCTCCTACACCGATTGCGCAGAACAGGTCCTCTCCCATGGAATTTGTTCCCAGAATATACATGGGTTCATATCCGTTCACATAGGTATAGTAATTATAATAGCAGACCCTGGCCTGAACGGAACCGGACTTACGGACACTATAGATATAGCTGCCGTCATCTCCGGCTATACGGATGCTGTTGTATGGAGCGCCTTCAATTGCCGCATTGGTGGAATACACAGGCACAAAATTGCCGTCCTTGTCCAGTTGGGCCGCTCCCTTGGAATCCACTTCATACCAGATATTGGGATTGTCATTGATCCCGTTGATAGACTCAGGCTCCACATAAGGATATATCACCTGAATCCCTGTCTCATTCTGCCAGTCCTGGATATTCTGAAACTCATTATAGGAAAACACCCTGTACACCACACCGGTATCATAATATCTGTTGGTGGACATCTTGTAAAAATATGAAATCTTATCTTTCCCTCTGTATCTGGAAACCGTCTCAGAGGTTCCGAGAATCTCTACAACAGGGTCATAGCCGGTCTCGATTCCGATGCCTCTCCAGTAATTCATCTGAGTTTCATTCTGACTCTCATGTACTACCGCACCGTCAAAAATCCCCCATCCCTTTTCGGCGATGGCTCTGATGAAAGGCGGTGTATTTATAAATACCTTATCTTTGTTATCCATCTTGATCGGGGCAATGATTGGCACAATAATAGCATACAGCACCAGCAGCGCTATGATATAGGCCGCTATCACGGAAGACTGATTTTTGCGGAAACGAATCATGGCATCTGCAAAAAAGCCTCTGGTCTTTGTATCAAATTTTTTGTCATGAATGGCCTCATCCAATTGTGCAAACTCAAATTTTTCTTTTGGAATACGTTCCAGATCCTGTGTTTTTTTCTCCATAGTCTGCCCCCTTACTTTTTCGATCCCATTCTGATGCGGGGATCAATAAATCCGTAACTGATATCTACCACAATACTGGCTGCCAGTCCAACTGTGGTATAAAAGACCACCAGCATAGTAAACATAGGGTAATCCCTTCCGTTGATAGAATTCAGATACAACTGCCCCACTCCCGGAATAGAAAAGATTTTCTCGATAATCAGTGACCCCGACATGATGCCGACAAACTCACCAAAAATAGAAGGTAATACCACCACCATACAGTTTTTCATTGCATGGCGCACGGTGGCCTGCGTCTTTGTCAGACCCTTCGTCCTGGCCAGCAGCATAAACTCGCTGGTCAAGACCTCGGTCAGCTCTGCACGGGTGGTGCGGGTAAAGCCCGCGATCACGCCCATAGACAGAGAGAGCACCGCCGGAAGCATACTGACAAACATTTTCCAGGAAAACCAGTCAGTCCCGGCTTTCATCAGAAAAGGAAACAGACCCAGTTTATATGACAGAAAATATTGTATTACAAATGCATACACGAAAGAAGGTACGGATATGCATACCATAGTCAAGGTTGAAATCGTGTGGTCTATCCAGCTGTTTTTCTTGATCGCCGCCAAAATACCAAGAATAATCCCGATAGGGATGCTCAGAAGAATAGAATAAAGGTTAACAATGATAGTAGCCGGAAGCTTCGATACAAAGACAGCGGACACTTCCTGCCCAAAGTAAAGCACATCGCTTACGCCCCAGTCCCCTTTGGTAAAAATATTCTTCAGAAATATCCCAAACTGAACCAGATAAGGTTTATTGTACCCGGCAGCCTCCCTGCGGGCCAGAATAACGTCAGAATGCGGGTCTCCGAGAGGCAGATTCGCCAGAGGAAGCATTCTGATCAATACAAAACACATAAACGTGATAATAAACAAAGTCATCAGCATCAATAAAATTCTCTTTACCGCATATTTTCCCATAAATATACCCTTCTGTCCGCCTCTGCCGGACATTTACTCAATATTAGGATAAGCCTCATTTATTAACAACAGGCATTCAGGGGCATACGCCCCTAAAATGCCTATTTATTAGTTCTTAATATTTTAAATTAACTGTGACAGAACAGATTAGTACTTCAGTTCGCCGCCCTGCTCCGCAACATATGCCGCCCATTCGCTCTCGTTATAATTGTACTTCATGTAAGCGATACCGCCGCGGCCCATGATGGGGCTGTAATCATCTACCACATAGAATACCTGCTGTGACAGCAGAGCCATACTTGCATCCTCCAGCATGGGGATATAGTCATAGGTCTGAAGTATCTGGCCCTCCAGAGCTGCCAGAATGGTCAGTCTGGTATCCACATCCGCATCTGCCTCACCGAAGTTATATTCATTTTCTCCAACTTTAACCGTAGATCCCAGCAGAGCCTCAGACCACTGTCTCAGGTTCATGGTGATGGACTCTCCCTCCAGCTCCAGGGTAAGACTGATCTTGCTGGCATCAAACCACTGGTAGTCATACTGCTGGTCAGTGCCGTTGGTATACAGACGGATGATGCTGAAAGGATTCAGCAGAGAACCCTGCCAGCCGGCCAGAACAGTGTCAGACATACCGGCCTTCAGTTTCTTGTCCCAGTCATTTCCGTAGTTAGCGGACATCACAAACTGAATCTTGCCCTCGAAAGGTGTTCCTGTGGTAACATCAGCCATCTTCTCGTTCAGGTAGTTGATGGTCTTTGTCATAAAGTCATTAGGGTCATCTCCCATAGCATATTCAATGCTGATGCTCTGATCGCTGATGCCGTCGCCGTCATTATCGGTGATAAAGCCCTTCTCAAGAGCCTCATTGAAGGCCTGTGTATACAGTTCTTTTGCCGCCTCAGGGTCATAACCTGTGATGGAAGCAACCGCCTCATCCAGATTGCTGTATTCAGCTGTGTTCACAGAATAGAAATCACAGAGAACCTGCTTCGCCTGGTCCGTATCACGGTACTTGGCACCTGTGTCGGGATCATACACATACGCGCTGCCGATCAATCCATAGCCGCCCTTTCTGGCAGGAGAAATGGTGCTTGCAAACAGCTCCTTGTCATAAGTAACCGCAACTGCACGGCGGAAGGACTGCAAAGTCATGGTCTCCAGATCGTTCTTAGTCTGGTCAAAGCCATCATTTGCTTCACGCTCTTTAATAGCATCCAGATAGCCATTAAAGATAAAGAAGAAGGTTGTGGTTCTGGGAGTTGCGTATGCATACTCACTGTTTCTGTAGGTGTCGAAATCCTCAGCCTGCAAGCCGTAGCCCATCAGCTCACCCTTCAGGAACATCAGCTTTGAAGTGGAGGACTCAGACACTACCTGAGTGTCAATCTCGTCGGTCATGTACATATCATAGGTCTCACCGTCTGTGGGATCTACATAAGTATGCTGTCCGTCCGCATATCCTACCCAGTTCTCGTTTCTCACAAAGTGCATTGCCTTGTCGGACTGGAACTCAGTCATCTTATAAGGGCCATAGCTGCTGGTGGTCTCTACGCTGGTGCAGTAAGAAGAGGTAAATGCATCACCGTCAAATCTCTTGCAGCTCTCATAAATATCTTCCTTTACCAGCCAGGTAGGGCCTGCCAGATTGTAATACAGATTGAATCCGCTTAAGGAGTTTTCAAGCACGATAGTAATCTGATACTCACCGGATTTGAACAATCCAACTGTGGAATCATAATCGCACTCGGGGAAAGGTACTCCATACACCAGGTAATTTACAGCATCAGCCTCTGTCTCGCCCCAATCTGCCACAGTGGTGATCACGCCCACAATATGAGCAAGGGTCTCTTCGTTCAGCTGTACATGGCCGTTCTCGTCAGCCATTCCCTGCAGGGCATTGAAGTCCTCCACGCCGAAATATGCTTCACCGTAAGCGTTCACATAGTCTGCCAGGGTATTTCCTCCCAGCCATTCCAGCCCGTCAGTCAGAGCCACATATACAGCGCTGCCGTCGGAAAGAGTATAGAAGCCGTCATCACCTACTGTGAGGTCGTCTATGGACTCCGCTGCTGCCGCAACCTCAAAGAAAGCGTCACGTCCGGCGTAATTATATGCTTTCGCACCTGCAATGATAAAATCGCCATCAAAATAGTCGGTAGCTCTGTAGTTCTTCATCTTGGGATCCAGCAGCTGCTTCATGGAATACACATAGCTGTCCGCATTGATAACAGTGCCATCCTCCCATACTGCATTGGGATTCAGGTCGATGGTATATGCAAATCCGGCAGTGGCAGACTCAGGGATACCATACTCGGGATGCTCCGCCTTTATCTTCGCGGTCACATCCACGGGATCGGATGCCGCCATCAGAGGCACAATCGTATATCCCGTAAAGGGATCCATCCCTTCCACCGGATGATACTCGTCATTGTAAACAAAATCATAAAAACCGCTTGCAATATAGTCTACCGGATAACCATCGTCTGCTGTCCGATATGTATGGACACTCCAGTTAGAAGCAAGCAGGTTCACAGCATCCTTATATATGTATCGGGTGTCTGCATTTGTCTCTCCGCCTGACTGGGATTCGGGTTCGGAACTGCTTTCCGACTCCGTGTTGCCGGTATTTCCGCTGTCCCCGGCGTTTTCGGTGTTTCCGCTGTTTCCGGACGCATCTCCGGAATTGTCCCCGCAGGATGCCAGCGACATGGTCATGGCCGCCGCCATTACGAGGGCTAGAAATTTCTTTCCTTTCATAATTCTCCTCCTTCTGATTTGCTGTACACTTTGACGCTTTATTGCTTTAAATTTCCAGATATAACAAAAAAGGGTTGAAATACCCTCCACTCCCTTGTGAATACCTGTATACAATTAACGCCGTATGTAATTTGCATAGTTTAGTATAAATTACACTTAAGAAATTGTCAAGATTTTTTTACATATGCACTAAGCTGACAAATGCTGGGAATGTAAGGGATTTCCCGATATTTGTTACTATTTAACAATCCCGGGATATTCTGTAAACCGTATATCCATGAAATTCACAAAGTTATTTCATAATAACCGCCCATTTCATACCGATTTAGGGTGAATAGCATCAATACTTGTTAAAATACGGCATTTTTGACAACAAACAGTTATCCCCATACTACAGTTTCAGTATGGAAACAGTATGACGCTGAGGCAGCGTTCAGTGGGTATTCCGACGCAGAAAAGCATTTATTTTTTCCTGTGCGGCTTTTCTTTGAGCCTCAAAGCTGTGCGCGTAGATATTCATTGTAGTAGAGCAGCTGGCATGTCCCAGATATTTTGAAATGTCAATAATATTGACTTCCAGATAATTCAGCAGAGTGGCACAGGAATGCCTCAGTCCGTGAAGCGGTATAGCAGGCAGTTCCTCCAGCCCTTCTGCACGGGCCCTCTCCGGATATGTCCTTATCCATTGATTATACCGCTCCAAATGCCTGATAAAATGCTGATAGGCAGTGGTTTGCCCCATGAGCCTTCCGTCCGTGCGGATGAACAGATTATCTTTCCCCGCCCAGTCACTGCCCATGCTGTCCTTTAAAGCGTCATATTCCAGCCGATAGCGCTTCAGGATATCCGTCACACAGTCCGGAAACGGAATTCTGCGCATGGAAGCACTGCTTTTCGGCTCCTTGTAGTCAAAACCATTCTCTGTCCGTCCGATTGATTTTGTGATGGAAATCTCCTGTGCCATAAAATCAATGTCCGACCATTGCAGAGCAAGAGTCTCTCCCTTTCGGGAACCGCAGAACAGGGAGAGCATATAAAACACCTTATACTGTGTGGATACTGTGTACGTCCTTACAGAATGCCCCGGACCGTCACCGGCTTCCGTATAAGTCAGGTTCAGGGATTTCAGGAACATCAGGGACTGATCCGGTGTAAAGTACCGCAGCCTGTCATTTGCCGGCCTTTTCCGGGGCCTTCTGGCATATTGGCAGGGATTGTCTTCAATGAGATTCCAGCGCCTGGCCGTCTTGAAAATACAGTTCATCACATTTGCATAACGCTTGATGGTCCCCGGAGCGTAACGAACAACAAGCGTTCTGTAAAACGCTTCTATATCCGCCGTCCGGACGCAGGCCAGTTTATACCCTTTAAAATATGGCAGGATTCCTGTTCTCAGCAGATTTTCATATCCGATGTAGGTTCCCCGGGCCAGGCTGTCTTTCACGCTTTCCAGCCACCGCTCCGCGAACGCTTCAAAGGATTCCTGACAGGAGTTTGTCTCATATCCGTACTTTAGTTTATCTTCCATATTTAATGCGTACTTCAGCGCCTCCTTCTCCTGCTGCTTCGGAGTGGCGGACTGATTTACCGCGCAGGTGAGATTTTTAACCAGTTTTCCCCCGTTTTCGTTGTAGCCCAGACAGATGACAATGCGGTACACCACCCTGCCGTTTTTGTGTGTGACTCTTCTGATCGATGCCATGTTCAAATTCCTCCTTGTCTTTTGTATGGCAAACATCTGTTTGCGGAGGGATTATAGCAACTCGTCTTTGGAAAGTCCAGTACAAAGTGTAATTTATACTAAACTATGCAAATTACATACGGCGCTAACTGTATACAGGTATTCACAAGGGAGTGGAGGGTATTTCAACCCTTTTTTGTTATACTTGAAAGTTTAAAGCAATAAAGCGTCAAAGTATATGGCAAATCTATCGAGAGGAGAAAAATTATGAAAAAGAAAGCATTAAGCTTGTTGTTGGCCTCTGCCATGGTCTTTAGCATGGCGGCCTGCGGCGACAACAATGGCGATTCTTCCGGGGAAACGAAACAAAGTGAAACGAAAGAATCTGCCGATCAAAGTGAGTCAGGAGAATCTGCCAATCAGAATGAGACAGGAGAATCTGGTTCGTCCGACAATGAAGGCGGTCCCGGCTACACCATTACTGAGTTCGACCCTAACGCTACCTATACCCAGAGCGTTGCACTTACCTCTATTCCGGGTAACTGGAATATGCACGACTATGAGGATTCTGCTTCAGGGAACATTTTCGACTATCTGGTGGACGGATTTTATAATCTGTCCTATAATGACGAGCTTCATCCGAAGGAGGGCGCCGAGGATTGGAAATCCTATATTTTCCTGCCCGGCATGGCTGCGGATTATCCCACCGATGTGACCGCTGAGGTCAAAGCTGCCCACCCTGACTGGATTCCCGCAAGTGCTACGGAGGGCTATGCATGGGAGATTCCTTTGCGCGAGGATCTGTTCTTTGACACCGGCTATCACATTACCGCCGATACTTATGTCCAGTCCATGAAGTATCTGTTGGATCAGAGGCTTCAGAATTACAGGGCTACTGATGTCTATGACGGTGCTTACGGTATTGTCGGCGCTGAGGAGTACTTCAAGCAAGGTCAGATTAACTATATTGACAATGGAAACGTTGGCAATCCCCTGGAGTCTTTTGTCAAGGGCGAAGACGGTACCTATACCTTTGAGGGTAATCCTGTCTATGTAGCAGTTGATTTTGCTATTGCGCAGACCGGAGGCAATACCTTGAAGGACTATGTGGATGCCTATGGTGACGCATACTTCGGAATGGATCGGTGGGAAGAGCTGGTGGCTCTGATGGATGACAACGGCCTGGCTCCTTTGAATGATGACACTCTGGCCATGGTCACCGATGTTACTACCACAAATCCCAATTGGAACGAGACCGATGGTCTGTCAGTTCCTGCCTACTTCGTTATTGCGGAGACAATGCCTGACGGTATCAGCTTTGAGGACACAGTTGGCTTTTATGCAAAGGACGAATACACCCTGGTTCAAGTCTTTAAGGGAGGCTTTGACGGTTTCTATCTCTATTCCTATGCCATTAAGGACTCACTGGTTCTGGTGGAGCCGGATGTATATGAATCGTGTCTGAAGCAGGATGAGTCCGGTGCATGGTACAGCACATACATGACCAACAAGGAGACATCTCCTTCTTATGGAGCTTACTCCATGACCGGTTATCAGACCGACAAGCAGATTACCTTTGCCAAGAATGATAAATGGTTCGGCTGGACCGAGGATCTGTATCACGTCTACAAGGACCCTAACGACGGCAATGTCTATCGCGGTAACATGACGACCAATATTGACATGCAGTATGTACCGGAGATTGCCACCAGACGCCAGATGTTCCTTGCCGGGCAGATCACAACCTTCGGTTTGGAAGAGAGTGACTACGAGCAATATGGCCATTCCGATTACGTCTGGTCCTATCCTTCCGAGACGGCTGCAGGTCTTTGGGTCACCGGTAATATGAACGGTCTGGAAGCCCGGGAGGCAGCTGCTGATTTTGACACTACTACTCAGGACACTCAGACCATCGGACTTGTAAGCTTCCATAAGGCTCTGGCCGTTTCATTCGACAGACAGGCTTTCTGTGACGAATGTCATCCCGCTTACGCCCCCGGATATGGTATTCTGGGCGACCAGTACATCTATGATGTGGAAGACGGCCTTTTCTACCGTGATACTGATCAGGCCAAGCAGGCGCTCTGCGATTTTTATTCTGTAAATGTCAGCCAGTATGGCGGGGATCTGGATGCTGCCGTTGACTCTATTACCGGTTACGACTTAGATGCCGCCAAAGAGCTTTACAAGGCTGCTTTTGACGAGTCCCTTTCCCTGGGCTACATCACTGATGCTGATGGCGATGGTATCTGTGACCAGACCATTACCATGATCTACGCATCCTCAGCACCTGCGGATTATGTTACCCGACGGATCAATTACTTAAACAAATGGATCAGCGAAGCTGTGGTCGGTACTCCCTTTGAGGGCAAACTCAATGTGGTGGAATCCGCACCTCTGGGAGACAGCGGTTGGATCGACGCTTATCGTAACGGCTCTGCAGACATGATGATCGCCGGTGTGGGCGGCTCCATTTACGATCCCTTCAGCGCTATGTCTTTGTATTGTGATCCCAACCAGAACCTGACCGCTAACTGGTACGATCCTACCACTGACATGATCACTCTGACCGTCAAGGGAGAAGAGATCACGATGAGCGTTTATGACTGGTATCGGGCCATGAACGGGAGCATGGTGACTGTGAATGGCAAAGACTACTCTTTCGGCAGTACCGATGTGGAGCCCGATGTCCGTATGACCATTCTGGCTGCCCTGGAGGGCAGAATGATGTCCCGCTATGACATCCTGCCTATGTGTAACTTCGGTGCCAAGAGCTTGCTCTCCCAGAAGCTGTTTAATGTCCTGGATGATTACAACCCGCTGTTCCAGAGCTATGGGCCGAGACGGTATAACTATAGTGATGCTGAGTGGGAAAAGTATGTTGAGGATCAGATTGCAGCTCACGGTCAGCTTCAGTACTAAATGAATTGCATTGTTTCCCCCTTTTTGCAGGGGATGAGAGGGGAAAGGCTGTTTGAGTCTTTCCCCTGTATTTATCGATTTTCATATACCGCGCTTCCTAAAATGAGACGAAGTATATGAAAACCGAGGAATAAAGGAGAATATCTGCATGTTCAAATACACCCTACAGAGACTTTTGTACATGATCATAGTGTTTTTTGTCATCACGTTCATGTGCTTCGTCCTGATTCGTATGCTGCCGCTTCCTGCCCTACCTCCGGACGATATTCATACGGAAGTCATCCAGATGCGCCGCGAGGCTTTAGGGTATAATAAGCCCTATCTGGTACAATTCGGAATTTTTCTCAGGGGCATTTTCACCAAGTTTGACTGGGGGCTGAGCGAACAGCTTTATACAGGACGGTCCGTCCTGACCATATTTTTGGAAAAGCTGCCGGCTACGATGATTGTGAATCTATACTCTATTTTGTGGACCATTCCTGTCGGCATCGCTTTGGGTATCTGGGCCGCGTTGAAGAAAAACACTTGGGTGGATTACCTCATTTCCACTCTGACTATGGTGGTTATTTCTGTCCCCAGTTTCGTCTATGCTTTTCTTGTTCAGTATATTTTTTGCTTCCGGCTTCGTCTGTTCCCCCTGATCATGAAAGGTGGATCGGACTATTTCTCCATGGAGATGTTCAAAAGTATGGTTCCGGCAATCCTGTCCCTTAGTTTCGGCGTCATCGCCGGATTTTGCCGCACCACCCGTGCGGAGCTGACGGAGGTGCTGACCAGCGAATTTATGTTGTTGGCCAGAACCAAGGGTCTGACCAAAGCCCAGGCCACAGTGCGCCATGCTTTAAGGAACTGCTTTGTAGTCATCGTTCCCGGTATCTTCGGCGAGTTTATCGGGATCCTTGGCGGTTCCCTCATCATTGAAAATATTTTTGCAATCCCCGGTGTGGGCGGTCTCACGCTCAATGCGATCCGGTCACAGGATTATAACGTGTTTATAATGTCCACCTGTTTTTATACGGCCATCGGCCTGGCGGCAAGTCTGGTGGTGGACATCAGCTATGGATTCATCGATCCACGGATTCGTATGGGTTCTAAAAAATAGGGAGGAGGGAAATTTATGGACTATGAAAAGATTCCTGTTGAAAAGTTCGCTTTCGTCCAGGAAAATGAAAAGCTTCATGACAGGGAACTGCAGACCAAAGCCCGCAGTTTCTTTGTGGACGCCATGCTGCGCTTTGGCAAAAATAAGTCTTCTGTGATTGCCGCATGGATTTTGGCTCTGCTGATTCTGTACGCCATTGTTGCACCGATGCTCTCTCCTTATGACATTCGGGATCAGGACAGCATTTATATCAACTTTCCGCCTTATGTCCGCGCTGTTTCCGATATGCACCTCGGCATCTTGGATGGCGCCAGAACCCTGGACAGTCAAAATGACAATTCCATGCTTGCGTGGAAGGCCATCGGTGTTGAGACCGGCCTGGAGCCAGTGATCCGTGTTCTGGGCACCCATGACACTGAGATGATCCACAAAGGTCAGACGATAACCCGAACTACCTATGATATCGAGGTCAATGCATATTATATGAAGGGGATGATTTATAAGACCTTTTCCTATGATGAATTTCAGCGGATTCAGGACTGGCAGAATGAAACCGGCATCCAGGTACTCTATCCCTATGTGGAGCCCAAGGACATCGGCAATATCAGTGATAACCCCAACATTTGGTACCAGGTAGACTCCAAGGGAAACGCAGTTTTAGACGACAACGGTGATTTCATTCCGGTTTATTCCACCAGCGTAGATAAGGCAGGGCTGGAATATAGCTCTTTGCGTATTCCCGGCGATCCCGGTGACTACATTTACTCCTACGGCAGATCCGGTTCCGTTCAATGCCGTGTGCTGTATTATAACTATTATCAATACCTGAACGGCATGGAACCCGCTTATCTCATGGGAACAAATGCCTTGGGTCAGGATATTTTCTGCGGGATCGGCGTTGGAGCCAGATTCTCCATCATTTTCGCCATTCTGGTCAGCGCCATCAATCTAACCATTGGGGCGATTTATGGAGCCCTGCAGGGTTATTACGGCGGTTGGGTGGATATGCTGCTGGACCGTATTGCGGATATCCTTTCCGGCGTGCCCTTCGTGGTGGTCACCACCTTGTTCCAACTGCATCTTGCCCAAAAGGTAGGTATTGTGCCCTCATTCCTGTTTGCCTTTGTGATGACAGGGTGGATCGGCATGTCCGCCCTGACAAGAAAGCAGTTCTATCGCTTCAAAAGCCAGGAGTTTGTCCTGGCGGCGCGCACCCTGGGAGCCAGCGACGGGCGGCTGATGTTCAAGCATATTTTTCCTAACGCCATCGGCACCATCATTACCAGTTGTGCTCTGGTGATCCCCGGTGTTATCAGTTCCGAAACCTCCATGACCTACTTAGGTATAGTGAATCTGAGCGCTTTTGCCGGTACTACCATCGGCACCTTGCTAAGTCAGGGCAATGCAGTTGTTACCACTGCGCCCCACGCTATCCTTTATCCAAGTATCTTTTTGGGGCTTTTGATGATCTGCTTTAACCTCTTCGGCAACGGTCTTCGCGACGCATTCAATCCAACGACAAGGGGGGTGGACGACTAATGGAAAACAAATTGCATGTACAAGATTTACGCATCTCCTTCCGCACCGGCAATGGCAAGGTGCAGGCGGTCCGCGGAATTGATTTCGACCTTGCCAAGGGTGAAACCCTGGCCATTGTGGGTGAGTCGGGATCAGGCAAATCCGTCACCAGCAAGGCTATTCTGGGCATTTTGGCGGGCAACTCCATTGTGGAGTCCGGTGAAATCATTTATGACGGTCAGGACCTGCTGAAAATATCAGAGGAGGATTTTCATAAGATCCGCGGTGACAGGATCGCTATGATTTTCCAGGATCCCATGTCCTCCTTGAACCCCATCGTACGCATCGGCCGTCAGCTTACGGAAGCCATGCTTCTCAAGGGCAAAATCCGCCAGCGGGAAAGCAAGCGCTCCTTCCGCACATATCTAAAGAATCTGGAAGACATGATGGCTGCCAGCGCCTCGAATGAAACGGAACGAGCACGTGCTGCTGTCAGCTGCAGGAAATTCCAGCAATTCGAAAGGAAGCATACTGAACTGGAATCTGCATACAACACTTCCCATGAGGGAGCGACAGAGGCGCTGGACGATATCGGGATCATTGCCTTTGAACTGGAAAAGAATACCGTGGCAAAAGGTGCGGCGGACCGCATTAAAGATATTGCCCGCCGCAGCCGTGAGTCCCTTAACAAATATGTGGTAGACCCGGATAAGTATAAAGCTGAGGTTCTGCAGAACGCTTCTGCTCTGGAAGGGAACTTTCAGAAAAAAGATTATCAGGCGGTGCTTGAGAATCTTTACCGTTTGCGGGAAATTATGACAGAGGGCGCGGAAAAGCCAAAGCCGAATTTCTTCCGTATGGGCTATTATCTGACATTCTCTGATAAACCGCTGCCGGATATGCCGCTGGAAAAGCTGAACGATTTTTTGCTGGATTATCTGGAAAAGGATTTTATGACAGACTTTGTCTCCGATGCCCAGAGGGCCCTGATCTATTCTGCGAACCAGTGCTATGCCCGTATACGCACGGCAGTCCAGGAGCTGGAGTCCGCACGGTCGGTTTATGCTGCAGAGCAGCTGGATAAAAATAAGTGCGTGGATACCTGGAAGAAGCTGGGCGAAACGGTCAAAGGAACCATTGATCCCCTTGCTATCAGCAAGGACAGCCTTGTCTACACCTTTTCACCCAGCATGAGGAGTGAGCTGGACAAGTATTTTCACGGCGTAAAAGCTAATGTTGGAATCCTCCGCAGGCACGAACGGGAGAGGCGTAAATATGATGCCATTGTATCCAGGGGCGGAAAGCCCGATTGGGAAGTGGCGGAGGCTGCCGTTACCGATCTGGAGCTGATTAAGACAAACCTGTCACACATTATTGATCGGCTTACGGCGCACTATCAGAATGTTCTGAACACCGCTGACAGCCGGGATTACCACACTGAAACCATTGCTGCCATCGATTACCTGATGCAGAATTCCTCCGGCATTGTTGACAAGGTGACTCCCAGGATTGCCAGGCACCGGGCTATCAGGCTGATGGAGGAGGTGGGTATCTCAGAGCCCCACAAGCGCTTCCGGCAATATCCCTTTGAGTTTTCCGGAGGTATGCGCCAGCGTATCGTCATTGCCATCGCCCTGGCAGCAAATCCGGACATCCTTATCTGTGATGAACCCACTACGGCTCTGGATGTGACCATCCAGTCCCAGATTCTGGAACTCATCAACAGACTTAAAGTGGAGCGCCATCTGTCCGTGATTTTCATTACCCATGACCTGGGCGTGGTTGCCAACATGGCGGACCGCGTGGCCGTTATGTACGCCGGGAAAATCGTGGAGTACGGCACCAGCGAGGACATTTTCTATCATGCCGCCCACCCTTATACCTGGGCGCTGCTTTCCTCCATGCCTGATCTGGATACCAATGAGAAGCTGACAGCCATTCCCGGCACACCGCCCAACATGATCTATCCGCCAAAGGGGGATGCCTTTGCCGCCAGGAACCAGTATGCCATGCAGATTGACTTTGAGCGGCAGCCGCCCATGTTCCGGATCAGCGACACCCACTATGCAGCTACCTGGCTGCTGCACCCGGATGCGCCCAAGGTGGATCCGCCCAAGGCTGTCATTGACCGCATCGCCAGGATGAACCAGAGAAGGGAGGCCGAAAATGAGTAATCAGGAACCCTTGCTGAGGGTCGAACACCTCTGCCAGTATTTTAGAGCCGGAAATTTTGTGACAAAGGCTGTGGATGACGTCAGCTTCGATATTCGGAAAGGTGAGGTCTTCGGTCTGGTGGGTGAATCCGGCTGTGGTAAGACTACTACCGGACGCTCCATCATCAAACTGTATAATATCACCTCCGGCAACATTTATTTTAAGGGAGTGCGCATTGCCGCAGGCATCCAGTCCTACAGGGACGAACTTAAAGATACGAAGGATCCTGCCCGCATTGCCGAACTGAAGGCACAGATTAAGGCAGCCCGGAATGATCAGAAGAATTGTGACAAAGAATATGCCGCCAGGCGTATGGAGGAGCTGAAGGCCGAATACGAACCCAAAATTGCAGCGGCAGCCGGTAAAGAAAAGACCTTGCTGGAAACTCAATATAAGGATGAAATGAGAAAGGCCAGAAAGACACGCTTAGTCACACAGATCCAGATGATCTTTCAGGATCCGATAGCCTCTCTGGATCCCCGGATGACTGTCCGGGAGATTATTTCAGAGGGACTGGTTATTCAGGGCGAGCGGAATAAGAAGGTTATCGACGAGAAGGTTTACGAAATGCTGGAGTTGGTTGGATTGGTCAGGGAGCATGCGTCCCGTTACCCGCATGAGTTCTCCGGCGGTCAGAGGCAGCGTATCGGTGTGGCGCGCTCTATCATCATGAATCCTGAGCTGATCATCGCTGACGAACCGGTGTCCGCCCTGGATGTATCGGTACAGGCCCAGGTCATCAATCTCCTGAATGATCTGCGGGAGCGCTTTGGCCTGACCATTCTCTTTGTCGCCCATGACCTGTCCGTGGTCAAGTATTTTTCCGACCGCATCGGAGTCATGTATTACGGCAGGATGGTGGAGCTGGCGGACTCTGACGAGCTGTTCGCTCATCCTCTGCATCCCTATACCAGATCTCTGCTCTCCGCCATCCCGCTGCCGGATCCCATTTATGAGCGGCAGCGCCGGCGCATCACATATAATCCGCTGGCAGAGCATGATTACAGCGTTGACAAGCCATCTTTCCGCGAGGTTCGTCCCGGCCACTTCGTCCAATGCAACGAAGCAGAATATCAAAAGATCCTGGCGGAGCTTTCCTCTAAATGAGCGGTAAAAGAAGAGGGCTTCTGACATGCCTTGCTATCGGTGCGATTCTTGCTGCGGCCGTGTGTGCCTTGAACGTCAGTAGGGACTATGGGTGGAGCCGATCGGTGTGTGACGGTTTTTTCGTGGCCGCAGTGATTCTCCTGGGACTGGGCACCATTAAGGCAGTATCCAACCGGGGCGCCTTTGACGTGGCAGGTTATGGCCTGCGCGTGGCCGTCGAACTGGCGCTGCCGGCCCTAAGGAGGGAGGAGAAGGAGGACATCCATCAGTACCGGGAGCGGAAGGCAGCGGAACGGAAATCTCCCGCAGGGCTGCTTCTGGCCGGAGCAGTATACCTTGTTTTAGCGCTGGTGGCATTGGCCGTATATGAGTTTCTCTGAATGAATATTCTTCTACCCGGAAATTAAAATCACCTTTCCGTTATGTAGTAGCTCAAACAACTCTATCATAACAGAAAGGTGAATTTTTAATGCGTGAAAAAATTATTCGATAGACACCTGCCTTTATTCATTTCTTCGGAACAGCCACATCCCGGGATAATCGGCTGCACTTTCCAGCTCTTCCTCAATGCGCAGGAGCCTGTTGTATTTTGCCACGCGGTCACTTCTGCAGGGTGCACCGGTCTTAATCTGTCCTGCGTTCCATGCCACGGCAATATCAGCTATGGTGGAGTCCTCCGTCTCTCCGGAACGATGGGAAATTACGGCACGGTATCCTGCCTTGTGGGCCATATCCACCGCCTCAAAGGCTTCAGTCAGGGTGCCGATCTGATTCACCTTGACCAGGATTGCATTGGCACAGCAAAGTTTGATTCCCGCATCCAGGCGCTTCGTATTAGTGACAAACAGGTCATCTCCCACCAGCTGTACCTTTTCCCCCAGTCTGGCCGTCAGTTCCTGCCAGCCGTCCCAGTCATCTTCCGCCAGCCCGTCCTCAATGGAGACAATGGGAAACTGCTCCGCCAGCTGCTCGTAATAGGAAATCATATCCTCTGTTCCGCGGATGACTTCTTTGCCTTTCAGTTTGCTCTCCCCGGGGAAATGATACATCCCTGTTTTCTCATTATAGAGTTCACTGCTGGCGGCATCCATGGCAATGCGAACATCCTCGCCGGGAATATATCCCGATGCCTCGATGGCATCCACCAGAAACTGCAGCACACTCTCCGCATCCGGAAGATCAGGTGCAAAACCGCCCTCATCTCCCACTCCGGTAGACAGCCCTCTTTCATTCAACAGCTTCTTCAGATTATGATAAATTTCCGCACATATACGCAGCGCCTCTGCAAAATTCTTTGCCCGTACCGGCATGATCATAAACTCCTGAAAATCCACCGTGTTGGCCGCATGCTTACCGCCGTTCAAAATGTTCATCATCGGCATGGGAAGCAGTTTGGTACAAATACCGCCCAGATAACGATACAGCGGAAGCTGCAGCGCATTTGCCGCCGCTTTTGCGCAGGCCATAGATACGGAAAGGGTGGCGTTCGCCCCCAGATTTTCCTTGCTCTCCGTGCCGTCCAATTCCACCAGCATCCTGTCGAGGGCAGTCTGGCCTAATACGTTTCTTCCGATGAATGCCGGCGCAATTTTTTCGTTGACATTCTTCACGGCATGCTGTACACCCAGTCCGAAGTACCTGGTCTCTCCATCCCGCAGTTCCACTGCCTCAAACCGCCCCGTACTTGCACCGGAAGGCACTGCGGCCAGACCTGTATACAGGCGGTTATCTATCGGATTGCAGACCGTAACCTCCGCCTCTACGGTAGGGTTCCCCCTGGAGTCCAGTATTTCTCTCGCGTGAACCTTTGTAATCTCAAAATATGCGGACATAAAACTCCTCCTTGTACAAATATACTCTTGGCAGAGTATACCCGCACAGGGAGGAGGCTAAACCTGCAAAACAGCTTTTTCCGCAAGAATTTTGCAGTAATCCTTATAACTTTTGTTATAGTCCACCTCACTCTCTACATGAAATTCTGAGTAATAGCACGCTATGATTTGAAAGGGTTTTATAATATTAGTTGACATTTCCCACGAAACAGACGTATAATACATTATACATATTTCCAGTAACACTTTTCTTTATGTAGAACATCTTTTATCAGGTTTATCGCCTAAGTGGTTTCACGGTATATTCCTATTTTCAATCAAATAAATTTGAAGAGGTAATTTATTTTATGACTTATGACAACTTCACTCCATCGGCTCCATCACTCACTGCTGTTCTGGGAGAGCGTTTTTCGTCACAGGATGCAAAAAAGCTGATTATGCAAAACAAAGAAACCTATCAGCGTTTTCTCCTCTTTCCTGATAGAGTGCAGCAGAAACTCCTTACCTTTATCGAGGCACAACGCGGTATGAAAATAACCTATGATGCCCTTTTTCATAAAATCATGTCTCCCGTCCTTCACCCGCATCGCCTGGAAAGTTTTCTGGCCGAACTGATGGGCGCAGAAGTTCATATAGAAAAGGTTCTTCCACGAGAAGGATTGCCCATGGCTGATGAAACCGGCATTATTATCATGGATATTTTGCTTCAACTCTCCGACGGTTCCCGCGTCAATGTGGAAATGCAAAAGCTGGGACTCTATTTCCCGGGAGAACGAAGCAACTGTTATGCCGCCGATGCCATTATGCGGCAATACAGCGAGCTTAAAAGTAAACTAAAAGATAAGTTCAGCTACAAAATGATGAAACCATTCTTTCTCATTATCCTCATGGAACACAGTTCTGCCCCTTTTAATAAAGTTTCACCCCATTATATCCACAATGAGCAAATCTCCTATGACAGCGGTGCCGAAGTCACTTCACTCATAAAAACCAAATATATTTCTCTTGACACCTTCAGAAAATACGTTCACAATATAAATAACAAATTGCATGCGTGGCTCACCTTTTTCAGTTCCGATGAGCCCGAAGACATTCTGAAACTGGTAACCGCAAACCCTGAATTTTGTGAACTATATCAGGAAATTGCTCAATTCAGGACAAAACCGGAGGAGTTGATTTATATGTATTCAGAAGCACTTGCTATTGCAGATCGCAACACTATACGTCTGATGATTGACGACATGCAGGAAGAACTTACAAGCCTGACAAATCAGGTCGCCGCTAAAAATGATGAGCTTGCCGCCAAGGAAAATGAGCTTGCCGCCAAAGAAAACGAAATTGCTGCCAAGGAAAATGAAATTGCTGCCAAGGAAAATGAAATTGCCAAATTAAGAGCTGAAAACGAAGAACTAAAGTCATCCAGACAGTAATGTTTCATAATCAATGCCGCCGGAACAGCCTCCGGCGGCATTGATGCTTCCTATAGAATACATACTACGGCTCCAGCCTGTGAATGTCTCTGGGAAAAAGACTGGCCTGACGAACATTGTCATATCCCAGCAGCCGCGCCGTCAGACGCTCCAACCCGATTCCAAGACCACCGTGAGGCGGCATTCCGTGTTTATGCATCATCAGATAACTCTCAAAGGCCTCCACATTCATTCCGCGGTTTTTCATTTTCTCCACCTGCATCTCATAGTCATGAATCCGCTGTCCGCCCGTGGTGATTTCCAGGCCCCGGAACAACAGGTCAAAGCTCAGGGTTTCCTCTGAATTTTCAGGGTCATCCATAGCATAAAAAGGACGCTTGTCAGAAGGATAATGAGTCACAAAGACAAAGTCGCTTCCTGTCTCCCGGAAAATAATTTCCGACAGAAGTTTCTCTTCCTCCGGGTCAAAATCATGGCTTTCCTTTTTGCTGTCCGCCTGCGCTGTACCCTTGCTGTGTTCCCTCAACAAAGCCTTCGCTTCCGAAAATTTCAACGCCGGAATTTCAAAACCCGCAGCGTCTGCATATTCCTGGTGCAGCGGTTTGAATGCAGCCTCCTCCACTCCGGTTTTCCGCATACCGCAGGGCAGCTGCACCTTCAGCAGCTCCAACTCATAAGCATACTCCTCCCGCAACAGTTCAAATGCGGCCTGCAGCATCCTTGTCTCTGTCTCCATTATTTCTCGGAAGCTGTGAATGTATCCCATCTCAAAGTCAACTCCTGTGTATTCATTCAGGTGGCGTGCCGTGTCATGCTTCTCCGCCCTGAATACCGGCCCTGCCTCAAAGACCCGCTCAAACACTCCCACCATCATCTGCTTGTAAAACTGAGGGCTCTGGGCCAGGTAGGCCTCTTTGCCAAAGTAGTCCAACTTGAAAATGTTTGCACCTCCCTCCGCACCGGCATACACAATCTTGGGTGAATGGATTTCCGTGAAGCCCTCCGCCTGAAGAAAATACCGAATGCCCCGCAGCAGTCCCTCCTGGATTTTGAACACTGCTCTCTCCTTTTCATTGCGTAGCGTCAGGGGACGGTAGTCCAGTTTGTTCTCAAGAGATGTTTCAATCAGTTTTTGATTCATCACTATAGGCATCTGTGCCGTCGGCCTTGAGAGAACACTTACCTCGGTAATATGCAGTTCGGCTCCTGCCTTTGCCCTCTCCTCCTCCACTACCTCTGCAGTCAGCTCCACGCAGGCCTCCTCCTGCAGCTGTCCCAAAACCTCCTGTCTGTCACAGACACACTGCACGGTATACCTTGCCGTCCGCAGAATAGCAAAGCTAAACCCGCTCATCTTTCTGATTTTGTAGATACTTCCATGAAGCGTCACGAGCTCCCCGATATAATCTGACAGCTTTGTCACTTCTATTTCAGTCCTCCTGTTTTGTGTCCCGATTCTTTCCATATTTTCCATACATTCTATGTTCTCAGTCATTTTTATCTCCATTCCTTTCCATTCTCATTCTTACCAAGCCGACCCTCTTCCCTTTTTATCCATTCCGGCATCGTCTTTATGCCACATAATATCACCTTCTTTCACATTCAGGCGTCAGCCCCTGGCCAGCACCATTCAGATAAATTACACAGACTGCAACAAAAAGAGACCATAAACCGTATCTCTACAGTCCATGGTCCCTGTTTTCAGCACAGTAAGATCATCTCTTAAGGACCACGGCATCACAAGCAGCGCCTGCAGCCGTGGTCTCCACCGCTACAAGCGCTTCCTATCGTCGTCCCTGTGAAGCGTTGTCCGTATTATCTCAAACATATGCCAATTCCTTTATCATTCATATTTTCAGCTCATAAATTCTGTGTTTGGGAATCCCCTCATACCATCCAAAGTAATCTTCGGGAATCTCCGCAATTTCTGCCAGCCTGGCGCCCAGGCTCTCTATCGTCCTGTAAGACGCAGCATTATCCTCTTCGCAGGTGATATAAATCTTCTCTATCCCGTGATACCTGGCAACATCCAGGACCAGTTCCGCTGCCTCCCGTGCATAATGATGCCCTCTGTAGGCCTCGTCAATTTCATAGCCTATATTGCCGTTATAGTAGGAATGGTAATTTTGGCCGATTCTAATGCTTACTTTACCGATTGGGATCATATCCGGCTTCCGCCTGATCTCATACCAATAATACGGTATCTCCTTCTCGTTTCCCTGTTCCTTTGTAAGCACCTTAAGACTCAGGCGCATACTTTCCAGCTCGTCGAAGCTGTCGCTGAACATAAATGCCATACACTTCGCTCCATTCCCTCTACAGGATACCTCTTTTGCAGACTTTACTTCTCAGTCAACACCCCCGCGGCAAACAACGGGGGTGTTGACCCTCGCGGCACTCGCCAAATGCTCATGCAAGCATGGCACTTGGCTCATTGCTCGCGGGAATCAACAGCGATTTTCCTGTCATCTCTGCAGGCTGGTTCATGCCCATGATCTGAATCAGGGTAGGAACAATATCCGCCAGGCAGCCACCCTCCCGCAAACCATACGCCTCATCATAATTTACCAGAATAAAGGGCACCTGGTTGGTAGTATGAGCCGTGAAGGGTTCGCCTGTCTCGTAATCAGTCAGCTGCTCCGCATTTCCGTGGTCGGCACAGATGAACATGACTCCGTCCACCTCCTTCACAGCGTCAACAGCTTTTCCGACACACTCGTCAACTGTCTCGATAGCCTTCACCGCAGCCTCCAGAACACCGGTATGACCTACCATATCGGGATTTGCAAAGTTGATGATGATGACATCATATTTGCCGGAGCGAATCGCCTCACAAAGCTTTTCGCATACCTCAGGAGCGCTCATCTGTGGCTTTAAATCGTAGGTTGCAACGTCCTTGGGAGAATTTACCAACACTCTGTCCTCACCGGGATTGGGCTCCTCCACACCGCCGTTAAAGAAAAAGGTGACGTGGGCATATTTCTCAGTCTCAGCGATACGCGCCTGCTTTAAGTTATTTGCAGCCAGCCACTGGCCGAAGGTATTATCCACCGACTGCTTTTCAAAAGCAACGGTCTTATTGGGTATGGTAGGGTCATAATCGGAGAAACACACAAAGGTCACATCCTTCCTGGGGCCCCTGTCGAATCCCTGGAAGTCATCATCACAGAAAGCTCTGGATATCTCTCTCGCTCTGTCGGGCCGGAAATTAAAGAAAATAATGGAATCCCCGTCCTGCACGGTAGCCACAGGCTTACCATCCTCCATGGCCAGAGTAGGCTTCACAAACTCGTCCGTCTCCTCCCTGTCATAAGACTCCTGAATGGCACAGATGCCACAGTTTGCAGTCAGTCCTTCTCCCCTTGTCATTGCATCGTAGGCCAGCTTGACGCGGTCCCAGTTCTTATCCCGGTCCATCACATAATAACGTCCCATAACGGAAGCAATCCTGCCCACACCGATTTTCTCCATCTCCGCCGTCAGTGCCTCTGCATATTCCTTGCCGCTTGCCGGAGGCGTGTCACGCCCGTCCAGGAAACAATGTACATATACCTTCTCCAGGCCGTTTCTCTTCGCCAGCTCCAGCAGACCGTACAGATGTGTATTGTGACTGTGTACGCCGCCGTCAGACAAAAGTCCCATCAGATGCAGGGCACTGCCCTTCTTTTTACAGTTCTCCACCGCCTTCAACAGCGCCGGATTCTCAAAAAAAGTACCATCCTGAATTTCCTTGGTAATCCTGGTAAGCTCCTGATATACGATACGCCCTGCGCCCATATTCAAATGTCCCACCTCGGAATTGCCCATCTGCCCTTCAGGCAGTCCCACTGCCATGCCGCTGGCATTTCCTCTCACGAAGGGATATTCCTTCATCAGCCTGTCCATTACGGGCGTTTTCGCCTGGGCTATAGCATTTCCCGCCGCTTTTTCATTGAGGCCGTAACCGTCCAAAATCATTAAAACTACTGGTTTTCTGCTCATTTCCCTTTTTCTCCTTACTTCACTACTGATTCATTTACTTTATTTGATTCCCTGCTGCACTTGCTACATTATACCACTGAAAGCATTTTCCATGCAATACCAACTATGGTAATTTTTCGATGCTTAGCTTCCTTGCATTTTTCCCCGCCGCCTGATATACTGAGTCAAAGCACGCCCGGCTTACCGCAGCAGAGGCTATCAACAACCGTACGGAACGCCGGCTTTTAGTGGCCGTACTTCGGTCACTTATGCGTCCGCTGTGTGGAGTCCCGAGCTAAAGCTTGTCGCCGAAAAATCTTGCTACGGTAAGCCGGGCGGATCAGCGCGGGCGGATCAGTGCCGACAGGTTGGGAACACACTTACAGCAACTATAGAAAGGAGCCTTCATGCCCCGGATCATCTACCTGACTCAGGCGGAGACAAAACGCCTGGAAACCCTGGAAAAACGATACCGCAGCGCCGCCAGGACACAATTTGAACAGCGCTGCGCATATTATCATCAATTCACCGGCGGCAGCTATACATCTGTCACCATCCGGGACCAGAAGACCCGCTGGGGCAGCTGCTCCTCCCGGGGTACTCTCTCTTTCAATTACCGGCTGATCTTTGCCCCGCCCACAGTGTTGGATTATGTTGTAGTCCATGAACTCTGTCATCTGACACACATGAATCATTCCAAAGAATTCTGGAACATGGTTGGTTCCATCATGCCGGACTATAAGACACATAAAAATTGGCTGCGTGAGCACGGCCGGGAGCTGACTCTGGAGCATTATCTGGAATCGAAGGGAATCCCCATAAAACTGACCTGAAAAACCTCCCGGCATTCCCGCCGGGAGGTTCCTCTATATGTTTTACTATTCCGTTTCCGTCAGTTATTCTCATCCACGTAGTTCTGAACTCTGCTCTGAATGACATCAGCCACAGCTTTAGCCGGTTTCTGGCCCGTGAAAAAGCCATCTATTTCCTCTTCGATGATGTTCATGACTTCCTCATTATAATAATAAGGATTGTGTACGGATTCAATAAAGGCAATAAGCCCGTCCAGCTGCTCCTGGGTTAAAGGTCCGTAAGGGACAGACTCTCCGTTCATCCAGATGCTCATCTCCTGCTCCTCCACATGAGTCTCTCCGTTTTCGTCGGTCCACTCATATGTGGGTAGTTGTGTAGCTTTCTTGGACTGCTCATAAAATTTTTCTTTCTGCACCGGGAAGTAATTCACATTATCCTGATACTCATCCGTCAGATAGTACCGCATGAAATTCCATGCCTCTTCCAGGTTCTTTGACTTGGCAGACAGAACATAGGTCTCGCTGCTCATGATATAGGAGCCGTTGCCGCTCTCAGTGGGGAAGCCCGTATAGCTTACCTCCTCTCCCATCCTGCCGTTAATGGTATAGGCCAGATTGTCAAACCTCCAGAAGTTGGCTTCCAGCAGCAGAGTCTTATTCTGCCTGTACTGTGACTCATAGTTGTTCCAGTAATCCTCCCAGTACTCCTCATCATACCCCCCCTCAGAATTCCCTTCACCCGAAGGAAGTGTCTTCGCATATTCCATCATAGAGATAAAGTCATCCGTATTAAAGGCACATTTTCCGGTTGACACATCCACAAACTGATTGCCGCAGTACCGCATCACCATGTTGATGAAATTCTTTTGGGTAGTTTCACCGCTGAACGCCTTGGTTTCACTGCCCAGATTTGCCAGTACCTGCTGCATGTCCTCCATGGTCCAGGTCTCCCTGTCTCCCACCAGAGACTTCTTTGCTATCACGGTGTAAATCTCAAAGTCAGGGATGATATAGTACAGCTTTCCTTTTACACGGTAAGCGTCAAAGGCATTCTGCATGAACTCCACCTTTGACAGTTCCTCATCCTCCTTGATCAGCTTATCAATGTCCGCAATCAGCCCTTTGGAGATGTAGTTGCTGATAGGCAGGCTGTTATAAACACTGTTCACCAGAATATCCGGCATATTGCCCGAAATAATGTCATTGTTCAGCTGGTTGAAGCCCGCCATATATTCCTCATAGGAATTATAAGTGTTGTACTCCTTCAGGACAATCCTGTACTCCGGGTTATTCCTGTTGTACTCAATGACACGCTTTTTCAGGTCGGAGTCTATATAGTTGCCCGCCATCACCAGCACCTTCTTATCCTGAATGTCCTCAGGCCTTACATAGGTAAAGATACCTGCCTTGATGCCGGACTCCCAATCCTCCTGAAAGAATCCCAGGAAAGAATCCTTATCCAGCTCAACAATACCATAGACATTTTGGATGTACAGGTCAGAGTTAATGTAGTTCACCATAAGCTGTCCGGACTCATTCCCCTGATCCCAGTAATAGATGCCGCCGTTCCCCGTGTAGATCAGGTCATGGGAATCGCCCGGTATCATCACATTATAGTCATAGGCCCAGGAAATGGAGGAAGGAAATTCCTTAATCTCACCCACGGTGTCTTCCACCACATCATAATAGGTATAGAACATCTTAGTCCAATCCTCCTCGTCGCTGAAGGATATAAAGACTGTACCGTCCCCTCTGGGAACCGTCTGGCCACTGTTGGCGATGACCTGCAGGCTTTCGTCGGAAAGTTTCTGCCGCTCACCCACGTTGCCGTCCATATCTACTCTTACCCTGTAATAATCTGTCTGGCTGTAATCCTCACTGTTCACCGCCAGAATCAGATACAGCGCCTTGTCCGCTCCCTCCAGCATTTCGCTGATCCAGGTGTAATCATCCAGTTCTCCGATGCTGATATCCCAGCGCATCTTCCCCTGGTCATCCCAGCTGCATACACTGCTTTCCGATTTCCTGATAATATTATCCGGGTCTGACGAGTCCTCCATACGATAGTTCTTCATGGCATATACTGTTCCATCCGCCGCCATGGAAAATCGATTGTAATTGGTATACTCCCAAATGTTATTGCCCATATAGTCAGAATCTATCCCGTAATCCTCGTCCGGCAGAACTTCCTCCGGCTCCTCTGCTTCAGAGCCATCCTCACTTTCCGATGCCTCTCCTTCTTCGTTTTCTTCCTCTTCCGGTGCTTCCGGAATATCCAGCGGCTCTTCCACGGGAGCATCCCAAATATCTCCCCAGCCTTCCTCGTCATCTGAAACCGGAATCTCAAGGTTTACCATCTTAAGGTCACTTCCATCCTCATTCATGGAAATCAGACGATAATCATATTCGTTGTAAACCTCAGCGCCCCAGTCTCTGACAATGATCAGCAGATTCACTCTTCCATCCCTGTATGAAGAACCCAGGACGTTCATATAGCCGTTGTTCGGCTCATATAACTGAGGCATTTCAATCTCCTGCAGCCTGTAGACATTCTCCTTTGCAAGAGCGGGATCCGCCTCATTCCCCCCTCCGCCGCAGGCGCAGAGGCCTGCTGTCATAAAAATTGCAAGCCCTAATGCCAGGCATTTTTTTACAAATTCTTTTTTCATAAATCTTTCTCCTCCCTTTTTTGGGCCCTCTCCTTTTTTTTGGTCCTCTCCTTTTTCTTCGGCGTTCTCTTAATCTCACCCGTGCTTCCGTCCGGATTCCTCTTCTTTTCCAGACGCTTTGCCCTGAGTTTCTCTCCCAGGCGCTCCGCCTTATCCTTCAGATACAGCCACACATCCTTAAGCGTCCAACCCTTATGCTTCCACCAAATACCGAAGAAGACAAGCGCCAGCACTATCGCATACAGCAAAAACAACAACTCAAACAATGTTACCACCGCCAGAATATCCTCATATCCCCTGGCAATATTTTCCCAATAGGGATAGATGATCGCTCTGCCGTTCATGGACCTGGTTCCGAATGCAGGAATCAGTTTCAGTCTGGATAGAAAGGAATAGCGGGATGTATTTTCCAGAACCTCCGTCTCTTTCTCAGAAGTTCCGAGCTTCTCCCTGATAAAATTCTCGGCAAAACTCGTGACCGGGTCCGGCATCACAATCTCATAGTGGTTGATTCCGTTACAGCTTCCGAGTTCCTTCAGCGTCTGATAGGAAACATAGACAAGCGTTCCGTCCAGCCCTGCTGCTTTCTCCAGTCTTCCCTCAGGCCGCTCTACCACGCCGATAACCATGTGGGGAATCCCGCCGATAGAAACCGTCATTCCCGCCACATTGCTGGAGCCGAACAGCTGCCATGCAGCATCCTGATCGATAATGCAGTAGTCCTGCATCAGATCATTTCCGGAAAAGTAAGAGCCCGAAAGCAGTTTCAGCGGATGAAACAGGAAAAAATCTCCGCCGATACCGATGGCATCCGCCTCCAAATAAGACCTGTCACTGGACAACATGATCCTGCCATCCGCACTGTACGCATCTGCCCAGAGCCTTGCGCCGGGATTTTCCGATTCCTGTACCACAGAAGCATCTGTCAGCGCCGAATCTATGGAATGCTCAAACTCTATTATCCTGTCCTCTGTAATCCCGGCATTCACCGAGAAGAAACAGCTGATCTGCGCTACATCCTTTTTCTCACTCCACCGCTCCGCCATAGTCTGGGAGTCCTGCATCCTGCCCAGATTGTTTGCCACAAAGAGCAGGATCAAAAAGAACAGGAAGGAGACTACTCCGCTGATTTTTAATACTAATTTCCTCATTGCCCGCCTCGTTTCCATCAAGATTAATTGTCAGCCAGCCTTAGTCAGGCATTCTCACCAGATCGCCGGCTTCCACAGGCTTGTTAGACGTAGTGATCACATACTCGTATCCGTTCAGACCACCGCTTATAGCGGACTGTGTATCATCGCTTGCCAGCACCTCCACATCCACACGGGTGGCAACATAGCGATCGCCCAGCGGACTGGACTTTGATTCCACGATCAGAATAAACTTACCGTTGCTGTCCTCACGAATGGCGCTGTTGGGTACAGTCAGATCATAGTTGGCGCTTTTCTGTCCTACGGAAATATTAAAGGTCTGACCTGCGGTGACATTGCCCGTCACATTAAAAGTCAGCTGCTTCCTCTGGCTCGGATCGTTCTTATCCGGCTTGATGCTTGCCAGTGTCACTTCCACATCATCATATCTCCAGGCATTCACCAGATCCGCCCTGTCGCCCACAGAAAGCCGTTTTGCCTGTTCGTTGGTCACAGAAAAGCTTAAAGTATAGCCTGCTCCTTCCGGCTGCAGCACCGCAACGGGCGAAGATGCGGAAGTAGTGTTTCCCGCCGTCACATTAATCTGAGTGACCGTTCCTGAAATATCCGCGGTTATGGTTGCGTCATACGACTTGGCGCTCAATTCATCCACAAGCTTCTGTGCCTCGGTAATTGTATCCAGCATCTGCTCCAGACTAATGACATTGGCAATATTTCCAACAAGCTTATTCAAATCCGCCTCTTTCTCATCCCATTCCGCCTTGGCCGTTTCTACTGCAGCTTTCTTCTCCGCCACTACTGCCTGAGCCGCTGCCAGATCCTTCTCTAAACTGTATTTCTGAAGCTCCATATCCGCCGCCGCGGCATTCAGATTGACAATTGTTGTCTGCCGGGCTGCCTTGGCATTCTGTGCATCAGCCAGCTCTTTTCGCGCATTCTCAACAGTTGCCGCGTCCCCCCCTGATACAACAGCATTGAGTTTATCCTCTGCTGCTTTGATTCTTGCATCATCCCGGGCTGCCACATCCTGAGAACTCTCATAGCTTACCTGTGCCCTGTAATCCGAAATTTTCTGGGTCAGCTGATCAACCTGCTGCTGATAAGGGACAACTGCCGCCTCAGCCGCCGTTACTGCATCAATCGCCGCATTGTATGCCTTCTCGGCTCTCTGTACCGCCGCCTGAGCGTTTGTAATCTGCTGGCGATAAACTTCGGAAGAAACGTTCTCATTAGCGGAAAAAATGTTTGAGGAAGAAATCTCGGCTGTGAGCACTGCAAGCTCATACTTTTTTTGAGCTTCTTCCAGCGCTGACTTGGCTGCCTTCAGCTCTTCGCTCTCAGCATCCTCCAGGTAAAAGAGCACATCACCCTTCTGCACCGTCTGCCCTACCGAGACAGCCACACTGGAGACCTTTCTGGACTCAGTGACCTTCACTTCATACGGATCGCCGCTCTCCACCGTGCCGGTGCCTCGGATCTTCGCCGTAATGCTGCCGGACTGCACATAACTGGTGGCCACTTCCGGAAGGGAGTAGTTCATTATGCTATTGGCGAAAAATGTCAGCACAAGCATCACTGACAAGAATATAATGGCTGCCGTTTTCACCCATTCCCTTTTGTTCTTACCGTTCTCACTCATTTCCTTTCCCTCTCTTACTTTATATAAAAATTTATTTTGCACAAAACAACCGTTCCGAGAAGAATGGCTCGCAAGAGACATTCTTCGGTTTGAGAAAGCTCTGCAGCGCAGAGCGTAGAAGTTCTTTGCGAAATGCCCTCTGGCATGAGCAAAAATTGCTGAAAGCAATTAGAACTTCTTCTCAAACTTAGCCTTTGATACCGCCCTGGTACGTGATGCCGTTCACCAGATAATCCTCACCGTACAGGAAGATCAACAGGCTGGGCACCATGTAAATCGTTGCCACTGCAAATGCAAGTCCGATCTCCCCTGCGTTAATCTTACTTAAGAAGACAGACAGAGGATGCGTTTCCGCATCCGACAGCAGAATCAACGGCTGCTCCACCATATTCCAGTAGTCGATAAACACCAGAATTGCCGCGGAACAGATTGCTCCCTTACAGAGCGGCATACAGATTCTTTTATATATCTGCCATTCACCCGCCCCGTCTATCTGCGCCGCCTCAATCACTGACGTCGGTATACGCCGCATAAACTTTGTCAGCAAAAATACTGTGAAGGGTGAAAAGATGCCCGGCAGCCAGATAGCCCAGTATGTGTCCAGCAGATTCAGCCAGTCGCTGACCAGGTAGTTCGGCACCAGCGTTACCTGATAAGGCATCTGCATCAGTATGATGTAGGCAAAGAAGATAATCTCCCTGATCCTCCCCCTGTATCTGGCAAATCCGTAGGAAGCCAGCGAAGCCACCAGCAGCTGAAACACCACAATCGGTCCCACCAGAATGACCGAGTTCCAGAACTTATACAGATATTTCGGACTCTTGAAAAGTACTGTAATATACTGACTGAAGGAAACCATATCCGGAACAAATTTCAGGTTCACCTTCTCTGATATATAAACTTTTCCTCCGTTGCTGTTTACTGCAAAGACTGATCCATAGTTTGAGGAAATCTCCGATGAACTCATAAAGGAATTTGTAATCGTCAGTATAATCGGCATCAGGAACAGGATTGCAAAAAATGCCGCCACGATGGTCGCCAGTGCAAGCCTGGAAATCGCAAAAACTTTTTTCTTTGAAACAGCTTTTTTTCTTTCCTTTCCTTTCATCCTTCCACATCCTTTCCGAATCGGTCCTCAACAATGAACAGGACGCCAATGATTACAATAATGACAAGGCACATCAAAATTGCCGCTGCGGAAAGGGTCTGGTAATCCAGATTCCGGAATTTGTTGTTCATAAAATGCTGCAGCATATATACCGTATCCGTGGGGTAATCTCCCGTGAGCAGGTATACCTCCCTGAAAATCTTAAAGGAACTGATAAGTGACATGATTGTCACAAACAGCAGTGTGGAGGACAGATACCTGATCTTAATATGAAAGAAAGTCTGAAAAGGTGTTGCGCTCTCCAGCGTCGCCACCTCCAGAATATCCTTTGGAATGCTGGCAAGCGCCGCCATGAACAAGATCATATTATAGCCCAGATTCTTCCACAGGAAGAGAATGGCCACCACCGCAAGCGCATACTCAGATTTCATCCAGTCAATTTTATCCGTCCCAAAACGCCCCAGAATTTCATTCACTGCTCCGTTGTAGTGGAACAGCACCTGCCAGATCAGCACAATGGAGGCCACCGGCACCATCAGAGGACTCAGGAAAAAGGTCCTGAACTGACTTTTAAAAGGTATTTTTGATTCCAGCACAATGGCCAGGATCAGGGACAGCACCACAGCCAGGGGCACTGATACCACCGAAAACATGAATGTATTGCGCACTGCCCTCTGAAACGCAGGATTGGCCACAATACTTTTAAAATTATCCAAAAAGACAAAGTTTGCGCTGATGGGATTATCCACCATGGAATACCAGATGATCACTATAAAAGGAAGAATAAAGAACAGCAGGACGCCAAGCAGGCTGGGAGCAATAAATGCCCCCGAGCTCACTTTCAGCTTCCTGGTTCTTCTCGTAGTCTTAATTCGCATTTTCTCCGGAGTTTCCGCCTTATTCAGCTTTTTCAGTTCTGTCGTCTTTCCTGTTTTTCCTGTTTTACCAAATTTCCTGTTCACTTTACATCCCTCTGACCTGTTCAGCTGTTCTCTCCTACATACATGGACATTCTGCTCTGAATGGTACTCACCACCTCGTCCAAGCTCTTCTGTCCCTTATAAAAGGGCTCTGCCTCCTCCGCAATGATCGTCAGAACCTCGCTGTTGCTGGTGGGCATGGGCATTGCCACATTGATCAGCTCCCGCAGAGTAGCTATCTCTTCTTCCGTGCAGGGGTGATAGGTGTATTCCCAGTCATTCCAGCCAAAGCCGCCCATCCCGCTGATAATGGGATTGCCATCCTCGTCCAGCACAATCTCACCGTTCTCATCCGTTACATATTCCACCTTGCAGGCATCCGCAATTTTCTCCTCCAGCTTTTCCTTCAGACTGGGGAATCCCCAGGAGAACATGTCACTGTCTCTGTTTAAATAGAACTCAATAAACTCCCATGCACCATCTTTCTTTTTTGATTTGTCGACGATGCAGTAGCCTTCGTTGCAATTCATCACACAGCCCACACTGCCGTCCGTGGTAGGGAATCCGATATAGGTCACAGGCTCGTTAAACATAGCCTCGGCCACCTGAATATCCTGACACTGACTGATACCGTCGGAATACAACAGCAGCTTACCGGTAGCCAGCAGAGTAGGTGTAGACTCCCGCTCCCCGTCCCAGTTGTATTCCTCCGGGAAGCTGGCCGCAAACTCCAGCATCTGCCTGAACTCATCGCAGTCAAAATTGCAGGTGCCCTTCTCCCAGTCGATAAAGGCATCCTGATTAAAAGTCATCAGAACCTCCATCATCGTGCTCTGGTTCACATACTCAAAAAGTTCGGCACCGGGATGCTCCGCCGAAAAATCCATAATGTCCTGAATGGACCAGCCCATCTTCTCTCCCACCTGGGATGTCTTTCCCGCTACTGCACTGATGGAAAAACTCTTGGGAATACTGACCAGCGTATCTCCGTATGTGTATCCCTTGAGCACACTTTCCACAAAGGAATCACGGCTCAATGCACTGCTGCTGTCTAAAAAGGGATTCAGATCTGCCAGAACCTCTTTTCCCACAAGCTGCTCCACATTCAGATCATAACTCAGTGCCAGAAGATCCGGACCCTTGCCGGAGGTAAGCTCATTAATCATATTTGTAAGCGCGTTCTCTCTATCTATGTCGCTGTTTCGGTCGTAATATTCCTTAATTGTGACACGATATTTTTCGTTGGACTTGTTAAAAGCAACAGCTGTCGCCCGCAGGTCCTGAGACATATACATGCAGCCCAGCACCAGTTCCTCCTTTTGCACCACATCGGAGGCCTTTGTCTTTTTGAGAAAAGCAAGCTCTGCATTGTTGCTCTCCCAATCGTAAATAACCACCATCAGCCTGCCGTCTCCGGAGGGACACACCAGCTGCACATAGTCTCCCATGATATCGCAGTCCACCCAGTTCAAAACTTCCTCCCATGTTTCGCTGGCCAGATCGTACTCGTAAAGCCTCGTCCTGTCATTTATCAGGAAATCCTTCTCCACACCTTCCGACAAACTGTCCACATTGTCCGGCATTGCATGGGTGCTTCCCAGCTTTTTCCCAACGAAGTCAACCTCCGCAGCCACATAGCCGCCGTTGCCGCCGTTCCTGTTATAATATATTATGTACACCTTGCCGTCCCTGCCGCGGACAGCGTTATTGATCCAGCTGTCTTCGGTTTCCACGTCTCCCCGGTAGGAGCCATCGCCGTCAAAGAGGCGTATAATCCTGCTGCACACAAGGTAGACCCGGCCCTCTCCGTCCACAGCCATGTTCTGTACATATGTATTCTCATCATCAGAATTCATTTCCTGCGTAATGTCCTGCTGAAATACGGTGTTGCCCGAGATATCATACTTTGCCAGAAAAGTATCCTGATGCCAGTCGTCCGGGTTGTTCTCATCCCAGACACTGCGCACCCAGATTATATACAGATTGCCTTCCTTATCCGTCGCAAGCTGCGAAACATAAGCATCTTCCAGGCCTTCCATATCCACCTTTATCTCTTCCTGATTGCCTGCGGCAACATCATATTTAAATATGGGGCTCCTGCTGGTATAGGTCTCCTCATCAAAGATGTAGCCGTTATAGTAAAGCATTCCATCGGAGCAGATCACTCTGGACAGCCTCACATTTTCATCTCCCAGAGAAACGTACTCCGGCACATAGACGAAGCTGTCTCCCGCAGCCGCCTTATCCCCGCCGCTTTTCTCCCTGTCGTCCCCGCCGCAGGCGGCAAGGGAAACAGCCATAAGCGCGGCAAGTCCCGCCGCAAACAATTTTCTGAAACCTTTTTTCATAATCACTCCTGTATCACTCCTTTTCCTCTAACATCCTTTTCATGGCTCCGCAGATTCCGTTCTACCGTCATACGTATTTACAAAAAAAGTTCAATATGCAGTCTGCTGCATATTATGCAGTCTACTACATATTGAACATTATAACACACTATATACAAAATAAACCTTAAGAATTTATGAATTGCTGTGTAAGAACTGTTAAAATTGCAATAATTTTGTAATAGTTACCTGTTTCCGGCCTGTTCAGCTGTTCTCGCCTACATACATGGACACTCTGCTCTGAATGGTGCTCACCACATCGTCAAGGCTTTTCTGTCCCTTGTAGAAGGCTTCAGCCTCCTCCGTAATAATAGACAGAACCTCGCTGTTGGCGGCGGGCATGGGCTTTGCCACATCTATCAATTCACGCAGAGTCGCCATCTCTTCCTCCGTGCAGGGGTGACTCTCATAACTCCAGTCATTACCATAGCTGTAGCTGTGGTGTGAGATTATGATAGGATTGCCTTCCTCATCCTTCATGATCTCACCATTCACGTCCGTGGCGTAGTCTGCCTTGCAGGCTTCTTCTATTTCTTCCTCCAGCTTTTCCTTCATGCTGGGGAAGCCCCAGTTGAACATACCGCTTTCCCTGTTTAAATAAAATTCAATAAATTCCCAGGCGCCGTCCTTATTCCCGGATTTGTCGATAATGCAATAGCCTCCGTTTCCATTCATCACGCACCCGACACTGCCGTCTGTGGTGGGGAAGCCGATGTAAGTCACAGGTTCATTAAACATGGCTTCCGTAACCTGAATATCATAATAACCGGAAATGGAATCCGAACGGAGCAGCAGCTTGCCGGTGGCCAGTTTTACGGGTGTAGACTCCCGTTCCCCATCCCAGCTGAATTCTTCGGGAAAACCTGCCGCAAACTCCAGCATCTGCCGGAACTCCTCGGAATCAAAATTACAGGTGCCCTTCTCCCAGTCAATAAAGGCATCCTGATTAAAGGTCATCAGAACCTGCATCATCATACTCTGACTGGCATACTCAAACAGTTCCGCACCGGGATTCTTTGCGGATAAATCCATAAAGTCCTGAATAGACCATCCCATTCCTTCTCCCACCTGGGAAGTTTTTCCCGCCACTGCATTGAGAGAAAAGCTCTTGGGAATACTGACCAGGGTATCTCCGTAGGTATAGCTTCTCAATACGCTCTCCACAAATGAATCGCGGCTTAAGATACTGCTGCCGTTCAAGAACGGATTCAGATCCGCAAGAATCCCTTTCTCCGCCAGCAGACCCACATCCACGTTGCTGTCCAGCGCCAGAAGATCCAGACCACTGCCGGAAACCAGCTCATTGTTCAGGTTTGTTATAGCGGTACTGTAATCCATGTCATCGTACGAACTGTAATATTCCTTAATAGTGATATGATATTTTTCGCTGGACTTGTTAAAGGCCACCACAGCGGAACGCAAATCCTGGCTCATCTGCAGCGTACCCAGCACCAGTTCTTCCTTCTGCACCACATCAGAAGCCTTTGTCTTCGTAAGAAAAGCAAGCTCCGTGTTCCTTGTTTCCCAGTCAGATATAACCGCCAGCAGCCTGCCGTCTCCTGCAGGACATACCAACTGCACATAGTCGCCGTTAATGTCACATTCCACCCAGTTCAGCAATTCTTCCTGGGTGTCGCTCTCCACGTCATACTCATATAGTCTGATTCTGTCATTTATCAGGAAATCCTTCTCCAGACCTTCCGACAGTTTGTTCACATCGGACTGTATTGCATGGGTATTTCCCTGTTTCTTCCCGTCGAAGTCAATCTCCACGGCCACATAGCCGTTTCCGGTGTTCCAGTCATTGTAAGCTATGTACACCTTGCCGTCTTTTCCCCGGATCATATCATTAATCCAATAACTTCCGATTTCCACATTTCCCCGGTAAGCGCCTTCACTGTCATAGAGACGGATGATGCTGTCTGACGAAAGATATATTCTTCCCTCTCCATCCACTGCCATTTCCTGTACATATGTGTTCATCCCGTCCGCTGTCATTTCCTGGCTGATATCCTGCAGAAATACGCTGCTGCCTGATGTGTCATATTTTGCCAGCATTGTATCCTGGTGCCAGTTCTCCGGATTATTTTCATCCCAGACGCTGCGCACCCAGAGGATATACAGATTGCCGTCCTTATCCACCGCCATCTCCTGGACATAGGCATCTTCCAGGGCCTCAGAATTGCCCAGTTCCAGCTCCTCCATACTGCCTGTGGCAATATCGTATTGAAACATGGGTTGTCTGCTGATGCCGTTTTCCTCGTCAAAAATGTATGCGTTGAGGTACAGCTTTCCATCCGCACAGACCATACTGGATGTGCTCATATTTTCTTCTCCCAGAGAAATATACTCCGGCACATAGACGAAGCCTTCTCCGGCCGCCTTATTCCCGCCTTCGTCATTCTTGCCGTCCCCGCCGCAGGCGGCAAGGGAAACAGCCATAAGCGCGGCAAGTCCTGCCGCAAACAATTTTTTGAAACCTCTTTTTATGATCACTTCTGCATCACTCCTTTTCATCAATCATCCATAACAGTTACCTGAGCCGGATGTACATCCGCTTCAGTTCCAGACTCCGTCTGTGGTGTTTCCACATGCTCCCCATGTGGTTGTAAAGCCAGAAAGAGTGTACCAGCACCCCATTGAGCCGCCCTATCTTTTTCTTTGTGGTATTCTGGTAATACTCCCCGCCGCAGGTGCAGGCCTCAAAGCCTTTCTCCTTCACCAGCGCGATCAGCTCGGACTCGGAGGTCACCCTTCCCGCAAATTCCGTTGCTCCCAGGCCGATACAGTCCAGCTTATGGGCATCACTGCCTCCGAAGGCAGGCTTCCCGAACCGTGCGGCAATCTCCCGGGCTTTTTCATTGCTTTCCGGTTCCTCACAGGCATTAAAACCCTCTATAAAGTCAAGCTGTTCCATGATCTCAGGCCAATTTCGGTGCCTCCTGGTATTAAAAATGCTCATAAACTTTACGCCGCAGGGATGAGCCGGTCCCAGAATACCACCGTTTTTATGAACAATTTTAATCAAAAACTGCAGCGGCAAACCCCGCAGTTCCAGGATGGGCAGTTTAACGTCCTCCGGCATAATGACGAGAATATGCCCCGCGTCGATGGTGTCGTACTCAATACCCTTGAGCACCACAAAATCCTGCTTCCGCTGGCAGCATGGATTCCGCTTCCATGCCCGGTATCCGTTGTAGGAATCATGGTCACTGACCAGCATTCCGTCATACCCTTTCTCAATCAATATGTCAATAAACTCCTCCACGGGCACCTTTCCATCCGGGGACCCTTCCTTCGTATGACAGTGCATATCAAATTTCATACCATTAATCATGCCTTCCTCAATATTTCGTTTCAGTCCACGCTCTTAAGCGATTCCGTCATGCTGATCTCCTCCAGTTTCCGCCCCATGAACCTGTCCACAAGCCAGGCGAAGCAGAAAGTCAACAACCCGCTGTACAGGAAGCTTATCGACCTGATGCGCACATCAAAGGCAATCATATCCACCTGTATCTCATTCATGACAAAAGCGTGCAGGAACCGCCCCAGCATAAGCCCAAGCAGCATTCCCAGCGCCGTCAGCAGAATGTTTTCCCGGAATACATAGCTGGCAGTCTCCCTTTTATAAAAACCCAGAACCTTCACTGTGGCAATCTCCCTGACACGCTCCGTAATATTGATATTTGTCAGGTTATACAGGACAATAAATGCCAGTCCCCCTGCGCAGAGAATAACCACCAGCACAATCACGTCAAGGCTCTTCATCATAGTTCCGATACGCTCCATTGTATCCGCATTCACAGAGACGTTTACCACCTGGTCCAGGTTCATCAGCGCCGCCGACATTTCATGTGCGTCAGCTTCCTCTGACAGATTGATATAGACAGTCCTGCGCTCCGGCTCCTCCCCAAAGGCCTGTATCCAGGTCTCCGGACAAATGTAAACGTAGTTATAGATAAAATTTTCCATAACCGCGGTAATCGTCACCGACAGCGTATTCATGTCCTCATCTCGCAAGTATATCACATCTCCCGCCTGAATGCCATACTGTTTTGCAATCTTCTGGGTGATGACGCCTTCTCCGTCGCCGGGATAGGGAATTGTCTGATGTCTCTCCGTATGCATGTCCAGGTATTCCGACATCCGTGCAGGCTCGCCCGCCACCAGATAAACAGATTTTACCCCTTTGTCGGTGACAATATCCATATTTGTCTCCATGACGCTGAGATAGCTTTCCAGCCCCGCATCCGCAAGCTCCTCCAGCCGGGTCTCCATGTCGCTGTCCACGGCTGACCTCAGACTGACTCCCAGGTCATAAATCTGTATTTTGCTGAACTGCTGCGTCGCCACATCCGCGATAGAGTCCTCGATTCCAAAGCCTGTAACCAGCAGAGCCGTGCATCCGCTGATTCCAAGCACCATCATAAACAGTCTCTTCTTATACCTGAAAATATTTCTTATCGACACTTTTCTTAAAAAGCTTAAATGCTTCCACAGGACGGGAATCCGTTCCAAAAATACTCTCTTTCCCGCCTTCGGTGCCTTGGGCCGCATGAGCTGGGCCGCCACCTGGGCCAGTTCCACCC
>CAMWJV010000012.1 GCA_947174665.1 uncultured Lachnospiraceae bacterium | reverse complement strand
GGATCTGAACTACAATCAGCCCAAGTCTCTGCCCTATCCCACGGAGAATCCGTTCTGCTGATAAGGCTTCAAAATCTGAGACCCCGTCAGGCATTATGCCCGGCGGGGTTTTCTGCGGTATGAGGACTTGCAGAGCATATCCGGAATCCGGCGGATAGGGCTCCTTTTTTGTTGGTTGTAGATAGTCATCTGGCCGTAAAAAGTTCTTTCTTTAGCAAAAATGTACATTGCACTGCGGGGGGAATGTGGCTATACTCTTTAGTCGGTGATGACGCAGGAGTACTTTGAGCGGATATTGATCTTAATTGGCTGAGGAAGGAAATTGGAGGGTAAGATACGGCAATGACAAAGGATATGACAAAGGGTTCTCCCATGAAATTGATCCTGGGGTTTTCCATACCGCTTTTCTTTGGATTTTTATTTCAGCAGTTTTATAATCTGGTGGACACTATCATTGTGGGGAGGTTTCTTGGAACGGAAAATCTGGCGGCGGTGGGAGCCACCGGTTCCGTGAACTTTCTGATTATCGGTTTTTGCATGGGTGTGTGCAGCGGCTTTGCCATTCCTGTGTCTCATAAGTTCGGCGCAGGTGATCATGCCGGCATGCGGAGAGTGGTGGCAAATTGTGTCTGGCTTTCTATTGGGTTTGCACTGTTTATGACATTGCTGACCACCATTGCCTGCCGTTATATTCTGATAGCCATGCGGACGCCGGGAAATATCATAGATGCTTCCTATTCCTACATCTGGGTGATTTTCCTGGGGATTCCCGTGACCTTTCTGTACAATATGACCTCAGGTATCATCCGGGCAATGGGAGACAGCAGGACACCGGTCATTTTTCTGCTGATGTCATCTTTTATTAATATAGGGCTGGATCTGTTCTTTATTGTAAATCTTCAATGGGATGTTCAGGGGGCGGCCTGGGCTACCGTGATCTCTCAGGGAATTTCAGGCTTGTGCTGTCTGCTGTTTATCATGAAGAAGTTTGAGATTCTCAAGATACAGAAAGAAGAATGGGCACCTAACAAGCATTTGATGGGAACGCTCTGCAGCATGGGGGTGCCTATGGGGCTGCAGTATTCCATCACTGCCATCGGCAGCGTGATCCTGCAGAGTGCCACAAACACCCTGGGTTCCGACGCAGTTGCGGCGGTGACGGCGGCAGGGCGCATCAACAGTTTTCTTGCCTGTCCCTTTGATGCCTTTGGCTCTACCATGGCTACCTACGGCGGACAGAATGTGGGGGCCGGAAAACTGGAGCGCATAGGTACGGGATTAAAATCCTGTGTTCGGCTGGGAGCAGGGTATTCTGTGATTGCCCTGATGGTGGCAATTTTCTTGGGACGGCCGCTGGCAACCCTTTTCCTGGACGTATCAGAAGCCGTGATCATCGATAACGTCCGGTTTTTTCTGATCTGTGCCACGGCCTTTTACTTCCCTCTTGCGCTGGTGAACATTGTCCGGTTCCTGATACAGGGTATGGGCTTTCCGACATTCGCCATTCTGGCCGGGGTATTTGAGATGGCGGCCAGGACAATGGCGGGCTTTGCTCTGGTGCCGTTGTTCGGGTTTACGGGAGTCTGCTTCGGCAGTCCTGCCGCCTGGGTTTTTGCCGACATTTTCCTCATTCCGGCATATTTTCATGTGAAGAAGGTTCTGAATCACAGGCTGACGGGGAAGGCGTAATTTTCACTATCTTCCTGTCATAAGTCACCAGTCCGTTTACCTCCTCTTCCACATCGGAGAGTTGAGTGTACACTGCTCCGCTGAGGCCCTTTTTAAGCAGGGGCATGAGCTGCTGTTCCAGAAGCTGTCTGTAGGCGGTGTTCAGCTCTTCCGGGGTGGCATACTGACGGTAGCCGAAGACCTGTTCCACAGAGGAATGTCCTTCAATATGACAGGCGTAACCGCCGTACTCACTGATGACGAAGGCCCTCTTTTTGTCATGTTTTACTTTTAATTTTCTGAAATAATTGTGAATGCTTTTAAAGTCTCCGCCTCTCTGGTCGAACCAGCCGCTGGCATGGTCCACCGGACGGGTGGGGTCTTTTTCTTTTACAAGTCCGGCAATTCTTGCGGCGTCGAACTGTCCCCAACCCTCGTTAAAGGGAACCCAGACGGCGATGGAGGGAGCACTGTAAAGGTGCTCAACAGTCTCTGCACATTCCTGCTCCCAGGCCTGACGTCCCACCGCGTCATGTCGGGAGAAAAGCCTGTAGTGGGAATCTTTGGTGTGCCTGGACATGTTGGGAAATGCAGTCGGCATGTAGCAGACAAAGGGCATATGGTAGGTGGTTCCTCCGCTGACCATGTCCTGCCATACGATCATACCCAGCCTGTCACAGTGGTAATACCAGCGCAGAGCTTCAATTTTGATATGCTTTCGCAGCATGTTGAAACCTGTGTTCCGGGTCAGCTCAATGTCATAAATTAAAGCTTCGTCGCAGGGAGCAGTCATGAGACCGTCCGACCAGTAGCCCTGATCCAGCAGGCCGTGAAGGAAGAGGGGCTTATGATTTAAACAGAAACGGCGCACACCCTTTTCAACCGGCTCTACGGAAAAACTTCTCAGCGCAAAATAGCTCTGGATGGTGTCATTGTCCGCGATGACGGTAAAGCTGTACAGATAAGGTTCTTCTGGCGTCCAGAGGAAAATATCGTCCTCCGGCAGAATGAATCGCAGTACGTTGGGGGCGGAAGATTCCCGCTGGACGGATACACCTATGAGAGCCCCGGTGCGCTCGCCGGGAAGGGAACGGGCGGCGGCATCGTTGGAGGAAACAAACCGGGTGGTTGCCTTGTGTATGGTGCAGGAGACGAAGGAAAATTCCTTTTGTGAAAACAGTTTTACAGACACAGCCCCGTGGTCTGCATCGGGGGTGATTTCCAATCGCTCAATATGGTTTTCGGGCACCCACTCATACCAGACGCTCTGCCAGATGCCGCTCTGGGCAGTGTAGAACATGCCGCCCCGCTTCAATGTCTGCTTGCCTCTTGTATGCCAGGAAGTGTCACTGACATCCCGGACCCTTACCTGAAGAAGCAGGGGGGAATCCGAGACAAAATCGGTGATGTCGGCATGGAAGGGGAGATACCCGCCGGTATGGGAGACGACTTCCTGGCCATCGCAATAGATTACAGCCTGCTGATCCACCGCCTGAAAATGCAGAATGCAGCGAAGGCCCTTTGCCTTGCGGGCATAATCATCCTCAGAAAAAGAAATGTGTCTTTCGTACCAGAGATATTCGTCAGGCTGCAGCTGACGATTCACGCCGGACAGCAGGGACTCGGGGGAGAAGGGCACCAGAATGTCCTGCTTTTCCGGTTCGTCGTCACTTCCTGACACAGGTGTGAACCAACAGCTCCATATGCCGTTGAGAATCCTGTAATTGTCTCGTTCCAGCTGGGGTCTTGGATATTCCTGCCACACAGCCGGTGCGTCTGCATTTTTTATTTCCTCGCCCCAGGGAGTGTACAGCGGAATCAGGGGCACCTCAGGATGCTCCCTGCTTATGTTGGAAACGGCATCTTTTATTCTCATAGGATTTTACCTCCCGCCTTTTACATTCAGTATAGCACAAAAAAAGAATAATACAGCTTTTTTTATTTGACATTTTCAGCATAAAGGAATAAACTGGATGTGTAAAGTGAAATGTTTAATATTTCACTAAAAAATGAAATAAAAAGAGCAGAGAAGGGGTAAAGAAAATGGCGAAACTGTATGTGAATCCTAATGTGAAAAAGGGGCATATCAATCCTGAATTGCAGGGACACTTTTCGGAGCATCTGGGGAGATGCATTTATGAGGGAATCTTTGTGGGAGAAAATTCGGACATTCCCAATGTGAACGGTATGCGTACCGATGTGGTGGAGGCGCTGAAGGAGATTCAGGTTCCCGTACTGCGCTGGCCGGGTGGCTGCTTTGCCGACGAGTATCACTGGATGGACGGTATCGGACCCAAGGAGAAGCGCAAGAAGATGATCAATACTCACTGGGGCGGCGTTGTGGAGGACAACAGTTTCGGCACTCATGAGTTTATGGAATTGTGCAGGCAGCTGGGCTGCAAGACTTACATAAACGGCAATGTGGGAAGCGGCACCGTTCAGGAGATGAGCGAGTGGGTGGAGTACATGACTTTCCAGGGCGTTTCCCCTATGGCTGACCTGAGAAAGGCAAACGGACATGAGGAGCCCTGGAACATAGATTATTTTGGCGTGGGCAATGAGAACTGGGGCTGCGGCGGAAATATGAGACCGGAGTACTACGGGGATTTATACCGCAGATACCAGACCTATGTGCGCAACTATGATTCAAAAAAGCAGATTAACAAGATTGCCTGCGGCGCAAATGCGGATGATTACCACTGGACCGAAAAAGTGCTGGAAACCACCTTTGACCATGGAAACGGTTATATGAACGGCATGTCCCTGCACTATTATACACTGCCTACCGGAGACTGGAACAAGAAGGGGTCAGCGCTGGATTTTGATGAGAAATCATGGTATCGTACGCTGAAGGCAACCTTAAAGATGAAGGAGCTGATTCAGAGGCACGGTGCCATCATGGATCAGTATGACCCTGAGAAGAAGATCGGTATGATGATTGACGAGTGGGGAACCTGGTATGACGTGGAGCCCGGCACCAACCCCGGCTTTCTGTATCAGCAGAACACCATGAGGGATGCCCTGGTTGCCGGCATCAACCTGAATCTGTTCAACAAGAATTGTGATCGGGTAAAGATGGCAAATATTGCTCAGGTAGTGAATGTGCTTCAGGCGGTGATCCTCACCGAGGGCGAGAAGATGGTCAAGACTCCTACCTGGCATACCTTCAATCTGTATAAGTATCACCAGGACGGCGAGCTGGTTGAGTCTTCTGTGGAGACGAGGGAAGTGGGACTGGAAGAAAAATATATGATTCCCGATCTGACGGAGTCCGTATCCCTGGGTAAAGACGGCAGGCTTCATGTGACGCTGACCAATGCTTCCCTGACTGACAAAGCGGATATCGAGGCAATTTTTGCAGAGACACCCGTGAAATCGGTCAAGGCTGAAATCCTCACCGGAGATATGAAGGCGCATAACACCTTCGAAGCACCCGAGCAGGTACATACCGGAGAGTTTACAGCCGTTTCCGTAAGCGGCAACAAGGTGACATTTACCGCTCCCGCCTGCAGCGTATTGCATCTGGAAGTAGAGATATAAGGCAGGGGTTATGTATCATTATAAAGAGACCATGGATAAGCTGATACGGCAGGAGGTTGAGAGCGGTGCCGTTAAGGGGGCAGGCGCCCTTGTGCTGCACAGGGGCAGAGAGATTTACTGCAACACCTTCGGTCTTGCTGATGCAGAGCGGGGATACCCCATGAAGCGGGACACTATCATACGTCTCTATTCCATGTCAAAGCCTGTCACGGCGGTGGCTGCCATGATTCTGGCGGAGCGGGGGGAGATAGACCTCTGGGATTCCGTGTCGAAGTATCTGCCCTGCTTTGCGGGACAGAAGGTATGGGATGACAGCAGGGGAGAAATCCGTGCGGAACGCGAGGTTACAATATATGATCTCCTGAATATGACCTCCGGCATCACCTATCCGGACGTGACCACAGAGCCCGGCAGACGTATGGGCGCGCAGGTGGAAAAGCTGGTGGCGGCCAGGGAAAAAGGGGAGCGGGTGGATACTCAGGTCTATATGCGGGAAATTGCCTCTGTTCCTCTGGTATTCCAGCCCGGAAACCGTTGGATGTACGGTTTTTCCGCTGATGTTCTGGGAGGTGTGGTGGAGGCTGTATCGGGCAGAACCTTTGGGGATTTTCTGCGGAAGGAGATTTTTGAGCCTTTGAATATGCCGGACACAGGCTTTTTTGTGCCGAAGGACAAACAGGAACGCTTTGCTCAGGCCTATGATCAGACAGAAAATGGACTGGTTCCCCACACGGGCGCGCATCTGGGAGAGTACTACGGGGAGGATGTGGCTTTTGAGTCCGGCGGAGCCGGTCTGGTATCCACACTGGATGATTATGCCCGTTTTGCTTCTATGCTTGTGCAGGGAGGCACATACAACGGGAAGCGTATTCTGGGAAGGAAAACCGTGGATTTCATGGCAAGGAATCATTTGACGGAGCGTCAGGCGGTCAGCCTGGACTGGGACAGCCTGCGGGGTTATGGCTACGGTTGTCTCATGCGTGTGCTGACGGATGTCGGAGCTGCAGGAAGTAATGCGTCCCCCGGAGAGTTCGGCTGGGACGGCTGGACGGGAAATTATGTGACAATGGACAGAGAAGAAGATTTAGTGTTGTTGTATTTTATCCAGCTATGCGGTGCGGGAACGACGCCGCTGGTGAGAAAGCTGCGCATGGCAACCTATGGCGCGCTGGAGTAGAAGGTGAAATCGAGTAGGGAAGATTATCTCCCTGCTCGCCGCGTGGGCTGCATGCGGCAAAGCAGCAAAATTCCACATGCAGCCCTGCATATAAAAAGGGAATGGCTCAACGGGCCATTCCCTTTTGCATGTGCCTGCCGGAAAGCTGCATTGAGAAATGCCAGCAACAGAGCCGGACATCTCCACTAATCTTCCGAATCAGTTTCCGCTGCCACTGCCGCAGATACGGAAGAAACCACTGCCACGATCACGGCAAAAATAATCACAAGAAGTCCGCCTGCCAATAATATAAACATATCTCTACCTCTCTTCTGAAGTACTTGATAATCCGAGTATAACATTTTTAGGCGAAAACCTCAACCCTCAAATATCGATAGTTGCCTATTCATTTGAAGAAAAATCAATGTCATACCTTGTGCCATGAGAAAATAATATTCCATCGGTGAGGCGGATACCGAGAATGCAGGTATTCACGTCCTCAAAATTGTTGTGTCCGTTGTCGATCCAGGCTGCAAAAGCAATTTTTAATTTCCCGGCAATTTCCGTATTTTCGGGTTTCCCAAAATAACCAAGGTTTACTCCCTCTCCGTGAGCGGTAAACCAGTCGCCGGATATGGCGACGGTGGGATTTTGGCTGATGTGACGCATCTTGTTGGACAGACCATAGGTGATAACGTAAAATGTTCCATCCTCATAGTAGGCATTGACGCTGCGCACATAGGGAATACCTGCCTCTATCGTTGCCAGAGAGATGATGGAGTCATGTCCGAACCTCTCTGTCATGAGTTCTCTTGTTACATCTGTTAATTTTTCCATAAGTGTTCCTTTCTGCCATTTTGGCGTTTCGTTTTTATTTGTTTGGCAGGGGTCAGAGGATGACCGCCTTTTCTATATGAATCCTGTAGAGTGCCAGAAACATTTCCTGCCCCTCCGGATATTTTTGGCGCAGGGAAGGATATGCGGATAAAACAAGCTCCCGGCTGACGGGTTTGTCTTCTTTTTCTGCCGTTCCGCTGATACGAATCCACTTTCCGGTGGCGGAGTTATAGCTTGCAAGTTCAATGATTTTGTTTTTTTCCAGATCAGAGCTTACGCTTTTTCTGGTGTCCGTTACGATAAGAAGTTCCCCGCCGTCAGTGCAGATCATGCCAAAAGGTCTGAGCCTGGGGCGGGCATCCGCGGCAGTGGCGAGAAAGAAATACCCGCACTCGTGAATGAAAGACACGCAGGCATCTGCGGTGATACCAACATTTTCCTGTTTGTCTCCGCCGACTGATTCGCTCAGCAGATAGTCTATACTGCATGAAAACAGTTTGCTGAGGCGGATCAGCTTTTCCGTTTCGGGAAAGGCAAGATCCATTTCCCAGCGGGAGACTGATTGTCTGGTCACCCCCAGCAGTTCCGCCAGCTGTTCCTGAGTGATATTATTTCCCTTGCGGAGCATGGCCAGCTTTTCACCGGTTGTCATTGTGCTGCCTCCTTTCGGCCGTTACAAGGCTTCCATTCTTGAGTTTATTATACCTTTTTCATATATCTGTGAAAACCTTTTTTGGGGTGCAAAATGTAACGTTGAGATTGCGAAGGCGGGGAGTGGGAAAATATAATATATCAGGTATTGACATTTTGTTTCTGCTGGTGTATATTTTAAAGCACCCAATCAAATTGGATTGGCTATCTGTTACATTTTATTATTTCTTTTTCCGGCTGCTTCAGCCAAAGTCACAGACTAAATTTCAGGTAAAAGGATACAGTGCACGGTATTTTTTTGCCGCAGGGAATGGGAGGGATGAACAATTAAAACTGAATATGGCGCATCGGAGAGTTTTTTGCAGAAACTGGTGGAGGAATATACCACAAGAAAGCAGCAATCTCTGATGCAAATGAAGAAAGGCCTGGTGTCAAAGGAGGCGTTTCTTGAGGAGGCCAAATCCTGCATTGCGGAATATTACCACAGGTCAGCCAGGGAGGATGCGGCGCTTCTGACGGAGTTTGAGCAGTATATCTTTGGTTATTCCAGACTGTCAGGGCTGATAGACGACAAGGCGGTCTCCGACATCCGGGTGGTGAGCTATGACAACATCCGAATCAAGAAGAAGGGACAGCGGATGACGGCGGATGCCGCATTTGCTTCGCCAAAAGAGTACAGACAGTTTATCGATTACATTGCCACAAGAAATCAGGTCAATATTTCTAATCTGAATGCAATTCAACGGTTCACCGACAATGAGAGCCATCCGGATTTTATTTTGCGCTTTACGGTTTCCATGCCGCTGGTGAACACCTATGACGAACCCTATCTCTGTATCAGAAAGATTCCGAAGGTTTTTCCGCAGATAAAGGATTTAATAGAACAGGGTATGCTTGACCGCGGGACGGCGGAGCTTTTAATCTGCCGTTTCCGGGAGGGCTCTACTCTTATCTGCGGCGGCAATTCTTCCGGTAAGACAACCCTTCTGAATGCTCTGAAGGAGACGCTCCCGGACAATTGTGCTGTTCTGGTGGCCCAACAGGCGGATGAACTGACCACTATGTTTCATCCGGACATGATGTTCCTTCATTCCCTGCCGGGAACGGGAGAGCAGCAGGTCAGCTACGATCTGGAGCACATCAGCATAGCGGGGCTCACCATGGATGTGGACTTTTTTATCATCGGAGAAGTCAAGGGCACGGAGGCAATTTATCTGCTTAATGCTGCATATACGGGACAGACCTGTGCGGCTACCATCCACGCGCCATCCGCAGACAAAGCCACCGCCAAACTGGTGGATTACTGTCTGGGAAAAAGCAGATATTCCAGGGATGAGCTGATGAGGATGCTGGATTGTTTTAAAACAGTGGTGTTTATGGAACATTACCGGGTAAAGGAGATATATGAGTGCGGAGGGTGGAATGAGGAAAGCAGAAGTCTGTCCTATAAAAAAATTTTAGGAGGGAGCGAAGTTTGAGAGTATTGATACTTGTATTGCTGTTTACAGGATTTTTTCTGCTGTTCCGCGAGCTGGGAACACTGGAATATATTGCTGATGCGCTGAAGAAAACCCGCAGCGGAATGAATGCCGCCTCCAGGCAGCGGAGTCTGGCGGACAGGCAGAACCTGCTTAGTATGCAGGAAAAGTATTCCCGCTGGTATTCCATGGAGCAGCAACTACAGTACTGCGGGGTGAAGAACCGGTTTCCGGGAATTACGGCGGAGTGGTGGCTGCTGGGCAATCTTGGGGCAGCGTCTATACTGTTTACTGCAGTATCCTCGGTGGGAGGCGTGGGACCGGCGACAATAGTGCTTTTAGGCTGTGCAGTGGGGGAGCGTCTTTTCCTGCGCCGGCTCAGAAAGATCAATTTTCGGCGCACAGAGGAAAATCTTACGAAACTGTTGGATTTTCTGGGTAATTACAGCATAACGTCGGGGGAGATCACCGGAATATTCGGACAGATCAGCAGATATATGGAGGAGCCGGTGAAGAGCGCCCTGGATGCCTGTTGTTATGAGGCGGCCACCACAGGAGACGTGGGAATGGCGCTGCTCGCCATGGCGGAGCGCATAGAACATCCGAAGTTCAAGGAACTGGCCCGTAATATGGAGGTCAGTGTCCGGTATTGTGCGGATTTTTCCGTTCTGGTAAACAGCAGCAGAAGAAGTCTTCGTGAGTATCTTCGGGTTGCACGGGAACGGAGAGGCATGCTGCGTGAGGGTGCGATCAACCTTGCGCTGCTGGCAGGGATGTCAATTGTTGTATTGCTCATCGTGGGAAGTTTTACCGAAAGCGGGTGGGCCTTTTAATGCGGAGGGAGATATGGATGAGATGCAAATGAAAATTGTTATAAATGCTGTCTCGGCGCTGACGGCGGCAGAGGTGTTTTTTGCTCTGCGAATGCTCGGGAAAAACGGGCATCGGCAAAAAAGGCTGCTGAAGGCATATTATGAGATTTCAGGGCTTCTGCGGGAAAAGGGCAGATCCAGCAATTATTATCAAAGAGTAATGCGATGGCTGCTTAAGAACGGAGCTGCATATCACTACGGAAAGTGGGTGGAGCCGGTTCGCTTTCTTACCTGCTGTATGGTATTCGGACTGGCGGGGGTTCTGGCATGCGCACCACTGGGTGCCGGATATGGTGCGGCGGCATTTTTCCTGCTGGCATTTCTGCCGGTGTTCCTGCTGTTTTATATGAACAAGAAGGATAACGAAAAACTGCTGCCAGAGCTTAAACTGGTATACCATGCGCTGGAGATTCAGATCAGAGCAGGGGTTTATGTGACGGATGCGCTGGCGGAGTGCTATGGAAACGTGCAGGAAAAGCGGCTCAGGCAGGCGCTGCTGGAGTTGGCGGGAGATATTGTAATGAAAGCGGATGTGCATGATTCGCTGGAAAAGTTTCAGGGAAAGTTTAGTAATTCCCATATTGATTCTCTCTGTATCATTATCCTGCAGGCGCTGGAGTCGGGGCAGGCAGTAGAGCTGCTCCGGGATATCGGAGAGCAGGTAAAGGATATGGAAGCGGCCGTGTTGGAGAGGAAAAAGGTGGCGCTGGACAGAAAAATCACATTTTGTCAGCTGGGAGTGCTGACGGTGGTACTGGGTATTGCGCTGTATCTGTGTGTAAGCTACATGTTCGGTACGGCGGCAATATTTTAATGAAAAAGAGGAGGAAAAGTAATGGCAGGACGAATGAAATACAGAATAATGCAGGTAGGCAGATTTGTGAAAAAGCAGGCAATGAAAAAGGAACCGGGAATAGACGGTATTCTGGTGACGGTGGGATTATGTATCATTGCCCTTTTGCTGTGTGTGGTAATGAAAGACAGTCTGACAACATTTATTAAGACTCTGGTGGATGCTATGACAACCAAGGCACAGCAGATACTGACAGGAGTAAGCGCATGAAAAGGGAGAAAGGAAATATTGGTGATCTGATGGCGGCATGTATCTGTATGCTGCTGATGACATTGCTGCTTGTGTCATATATGGACAGTGTGCGGCTGGTAGATGAAAAGACAGAGATCAACCAGATTGCCAGGAAATACATTCTTCGAATGGAGACAGTGGGCATGCTGACAGAGAGTGACAGACAGCTCCTTGACAGAGAGCTGGAGGCGGCAGGAGCTTCAGGGATAAGCCTGGAGGGAACTACCTTTGACAGAGTGGGCTACGGAGAAGAAATCGTGCTCAAAATAAAAGGAAAGCTGAGGGGGATATATGGGTTCGAAGAAAAAAGAATGTCTACTGCAAAGTACTGAGAGTGGTCAGATCGGATGGGCACTTGGGCTGTGGTTCATGCTGTTCCTTGGAATTTTGCTCTGTTTTCTTTTGCAGCTGGAAATCTTTCGCTCATCTTCTCAATATATGGAGGATGCTCTTGCCGCCTCCAATCTGGCTGCTGCGGTAATAGATGTGGAGGAGTATGGTATTTCTCACAAACTGTGGATTCGCGATGCCGATGAGGCATATGACTGGTATCGGAAGGCCATCAGAGCAAACCTTAACTTAAATGACCTGTGGGAATGTGAAAATAAAGGGTTGATTTCCGGTTCGGTCAGCATTGAAAATTTCACGGTGTACAATGTTAGCGGCAGTGAAGTTGAAGTGTGCAGTTATGGCAGAGGAGGAGCGGCAATCCAACGGTACGGAACTCTGGGACAGGAGACGGCTCCCAACGGAATGAAGGTGGAAAATACGGGTATTTACAGTGAAATATCTTATCAGATCAAAGGAGTATTCGGAATAGAAGTTACAGCCAGAAAAGGGAAGCTGGTGGATGTGGTGAAGTGTGAAAAGAATTAACGTAAAAAGGATGGAAAAAGAGGTATGAGGAAAAGAGAAGAAAAGAAAAAAGAAAATCAGAGAAGGGAAAACATAACGGAAAGGTGGAAGGCGGGAGGTATGGCCGCCGCACTGATTGCGGCGGTGGCGGTTTTTTCCGTTATGCTGCAGCTGGAGAAAAGCGCACTGACAAAGTATGAAAAAGGAACAGTGTATGTCGCTGCGGCAGAAATACCAAAGGGTCAGCTGATTACGGCGGAAAACATGAGTCTTTATTTTCGGGAGAAGTCATTGGACAAATCCTGTATACCGGAAAGCGCACTGTGCAGTCCGGAGCAGGTGAAGGGCCTGGCAGCAGTCTTTGACATTGAACAGGGTGTGCTTTTGGCAGAGGGAATGTTTGAAACTCTGGATGATGTTCTGAGGGGAATGAAAGAACCGGTAGTGGCCGGTTTTAAGGCGGAAGACCTCTATCAGGTGGCAGGAGGCGTGCTTCGTGCAGGAGACAGAATACATATTTACAGCGTATCAGAGGAAGGGGAGGCGGAGCTTGCCTGGGATAATATTTATGTGCAGGAGGTGTTTGACCAGACGGGAATCAGAATTGTAAACGGCGATATGGTGACGGCGGCCCAGCGGATCAATATTTATCTGGACAAAAAGGATGTGGAGGCATTTTACTCTGAGCTGGCAAGCGGAACTCTTCGGGTTGTCAGAGCTATGCAATGAACATTATCAAAGGGGGGAATTTATGAAAAAAGGAATCATAGCTATACTGCTGGCGGCGGTACTGATGACTGCATGCGGTGACATGCCATATACCAATACCAATGTGCAGGGAACGGTGGTGGAACCGGAAGTCAATGCAGAGGTTTTGCGGACAGCTGATGCAAAAACGGAAAATGAACAGGTGCGGGAGGAACCTGAGACGGTTCAGGAGCCGGCTGCAAGTGGGGAATCCGGGCCAGGTCGAGGGCCGGAGGCAAATGAGGAATCTGAAACAGTTCAGGGCCTGGTGACGGTTGAGGAATCTGAAGCATGTCAAGAGTCTGAGGCGGTTCAGGAGTCTGAAGCACGTCAAGGGGCTGAGGCGGTTCAGGAGTCTGCGGCAGCATCGGCGCATGTCTGTCGCATGGATAGCGGCAGCACGGTTACTGTTCTGGCATTTGGAGAACATGAGCCCGATTGCTTTTATGGGGCAAAGTATGATGTGAAATGCGTAGATTGCGGTAAATGTCTTGATGTTATATACAGAGGGCCATTAGGGCATGCCGGAGATGAGGGGGTAGTGACCTGTCAGCCGGATTGTACAGGCGGAGGAAGCATCAAATATACCTGTATAAGGTGCGGCACAGAGTGGAGCGAGACATGCGGGCAGGTGCAGCCGCATACATGGGTGGAAGGAATCAGGAAAGAAACGGATTGGGACAATGGAGGAACAAAAGAAGTTCCCTACCTGTACTGCAGCGTATGCGGCAAAAGGGAGGAGAACGAATGAAAAGATACAGAATAGGATTAGGGGCGTTGGCGGTGCTTTTGGCCGGTCTGCTTACAGAGGCAGCGCCTGCGGAGGCAGCTCAAATAAAAACGGTCTATAACAGTCCGTATGTGTCTTTTTCTCCGGATGGGCAGGCATGGACTACCAACGCGGGGGACAGGAACATTCAATGGTATCCCAAAGGGATGACTGTAAACACGGGAATTACTTCTGCGCTGCGGGAGCCGGAGGAGGGTGAACACTGCTATTTCAGACGGAGGGAGGACCCGGTACCGGTGGGGCGCTGGATTGTGGAGAACGAGACCGGACAGTGTATTCAATCGTATTATCCGATGGATTACCATGGCATCAGTTACAGGAAGCAATGCTGTGAAGCAAGACATTATTCCGGCTGGATTGCTTACTGTGCAGATTGTGGAGAGGTGATTTCGGATACCTGCGTCTATATGAGCAGAGAGACGGCGGAAACCATAAATTGCATTCCTATGGGTATGGATTATTATTTCCTCTGCCCCTTCTGCGATAATCTGGAGCAGGGAAGAGAATTCAGGCATATCTGTAAAGCTGTTTCGGCCAATATGTACAGAGTGATATATGATGCAAATTTTCCGGAGGACACAGAAAATACGGGAGGTTATATGCCATACAGCTTACATATGTATGGGGATGCAGAGGAGTACGAGGGAACAACATTGACTCCGGCGAGAGAGTTGTCCCGGAATGCTTATGGCTGTGTGGGATACCGGTTTGCCGGATGGAACAGAATGCCGGACGGCACCGGAGATGCCTATGAGGACGGAGCAAAAATATGGAACCTGACATCGGAGAACTGGAATGGCAGTCCCGGTCGGAATGAGGAGGGCACCGTTATTCTTTATGCCCAGTGGGAGGCGGTGGAAAGTATTCTTCAGATAGATCCAAACGGGGGAACCTATGAGGGAAGGAGCGGTATTACCGAAATCAAAAAGCAGTATGGCGAGACATATACGCCGGATGATTTTCAAATAGAGCCGCCTGAGGGATATGTGGTGACTTTTCAGGTAAACGAAGGAACTGCCATCCCGCCGGCAGCAGCCGACTTGTACTTCCGGGAGTGGGCGATGACGCAGCCTTTTACAGGTTTCTTTAAAAACGGAATCTACAGATACATAGCGCCGGAAGGAAGCAGAGACACTTTGCGGGCAGTCTATGATGCGGGGAGCATTATGCTGCCTGAGGCGGAGCGGAATGGATATTCCTTTGGAGGCTGGTATTATGATGCGGAGTTTCAGCTTCCGGCGGGCGGCGGGGGAGCTTCCATCACTCCTGCGGGTAACATAACTCTCTACGCTCAGTGGGTAAATCTGGAACTGAAAGCGGCGGACAATTACCGAGCCTATGGAGGCAGCGGAGCCGTGGATCTTTCCTGGCAGATGCAGGATGGGCAGGGAAAAACCTATCTGCTGTATCAGAGTGTCGATGGAAAGGAATGGGCGAAAATCAGCGCAGCCGATGACATCTGCAATGAAACGGACATACACATCGGGTTGAAAAAGACAGGTAAAGCAGAAAGCTATACAGTGCCTGATACAGGAATCTACACTATAAATCTGTCCGGTGCCCAGGGGGGCAGTTACAAAAACTATGAGGGCGGCAAGGGCGGCAGTGCGGAAATCAGAATATGGCTGGAGAAGGACGAGGTACTGACCTTTGAGGTGGGAGGCAGCGATGGATATAACGGAGGAGGAAAAGGCAGTGTATATGGCGGCGGTGGCGGCTGTACGGTGGTTTCCTCTGACAAAAAAGGGATCATTGCAGTGGCAGGAGGCGGAGGCGGAGCTATAGAGAGCGGCGAAGGTGGTGCCGGTGGAAGCTCCGCATTTCTGACAGAGGCGGGATACGCAGGCGAGGATGGTATGGCAGGGGGAGGAGGAGGCTTTCAGGGTGGTGCTGCGGGAAATTATATTCTCCATGTCCATACCCCCGTCTGTTACAGAGAAATCAGTGGTACAATAAGAGCAGGGCTCGATTTTTACAATACATGTAACACAGAGTACAGCGGTGTGTACGCGGAGAGTACAACCATTTCAGGTTTGAGCGCCAGAGCTTATGCACATTCCAACACAGACCAGCCGTTTATAAGCCTGAAGGTGGGGAATGAAAGTATCTATCTGGAAACTCCTTATGCAGGCACCCTTACCTTTTCGGACACAAGTATAAATACCCTGTGTGATGTACGAGGGCCGGGGGCAGACAGTACTTTGACAAGAATTACTGTTTATTATATTCATGAGGATGGGCGGATCACAAGTGAGACGGTTCTGCCTGAGCGCCTGAATCATACGGTTTCCGTAACTACGGATGTCTGGTACAAAGAGGGCTCCTGTCAGGCGAAAAGACCTGTATACACATGCATTATCTCCCAAAAACAGTTTTCAGGAACCATAGAAACCAGGCTTCGTGCAGAATGCGAGTATCCGGCCGGCATATTTCATGGCACTGAGTCAATGTATAATATGCAGGGCACCTTTGCATTTGAAGTGAAAGAGGATGTGAAAGGGGTATATATAGAGGCGGCCAGGTCAGTTTCTGCGAAAGAGAATAGCTGTTGGATGAATATCGGAGTGCAGGACGTACTGTACCGGTATGACGGCAGAGAACTAAAGTGCGGATACGCAGAAGGACAAATAGAGTCTGTGCTGCCTGCATACGGAGGAAGCAGCTATGTAAATCCCGATGTTGTGCTGGAATACACACTGATTCCCGGGAACAGGAAGGGTGACGGATGTGCGAGCCTGGACGCTGTGCAGTTGGGGTTCCGGGAGGAATTGGAACTGGAAGATGTGATGGCGACAGATTTGGAGGCTCCCTGTGCTGTTTCCGTGGCTTCAGTGGAGATGCTGCCGATGGGAAACGAGGCGGTATCAGTTTTCTGGGAAAAGCCGGTGGATAATGGCACGACTTATTATCATAAGGCGGAGGCATGCCTGAAGGGAGAAACATCGCCGTTATGCACATCCAACATTACAAAAAATACTTTAGTTTCCGGTGTGGTGGGTTATTACTATCTGATTGATGGTAAGAAAAACTCTGCGGCGGATAAATCCGGAATCTATACTGCTGAGGAAAATGTGGAGGTTAATCTGGCAGAGGGGATGCAGTATCTGCATCTGGCAGCAGTGGATGCCGCAGGTAATATCAGCGAAACCGTTCATGTGCCGGTCGAGGCCGAAAGTGTACCCTGGAATATTACCACAAGGCAGCTGCAGATCAGGGAAGGGGAAAATGTGTACGCAACAGAAGAAAAAACTTATTATGTGAGGTGCGATGGAGTGACTCCGTTCCTTCTGGAGCATGGTTCGTATATGGATGGTCCGGTGACGAAAGACAATCGGCTGGCATACAGCATTTTTGAGTCACCCTTGTACGGACAGAACATTATCTATATGTCGGCAGGAGAAAAACAGGAAGAACTCATATGTTCCACAAAGGGAGCGCCGCCTCTGATACGCTATCCCTATTCTGTGGCAAGATATGCTGACGAAGGAAGGAGCCTGGATGTGGAGCAGATGTTCACGCTGGGCATGGAAGCTCACGGGCAGAGCCTGGAGATAATTCCGAGAGCCGGAGGTGTATTTATGGAAAAGGGTGTGCAGAAAACATATTATTCAGACCCATCATCGGATGTCGGCAACGGAATTGTCCTGCTGGGGGACGGGGAAGGACCTGTTATCAGCGGGCTGGAAGTTCTTTCGGAGGGGCAGCTGATTGACAGGCAGGAAGAGGTCATACGGCTGTATCTTACAGTGAGCGACGATCTGTCCGGAGTGGCGGAGTTTTATCTGAAGGTGACGAATCTGGACAACCGCAACATGAAAACGTATTATTCGGAGGGGAATGTTATAGAGCTGGAAATTACAGATAAAGAGCCATTGTTTACGGGAGAATTTGCGGTGCTGGCTTATGCCGCAGACAATGTGGGAAATGTGACGGAAATATCCAGGCTTGTCACGGAGTTTGCAGTGGAAACAAAAATTGAGAGAATTCTGGCACCCCATGATCCCGTGTTCAAAGGCGGAGAGAGCGGTATACTTTATATTAACACATACGGATATGCGGACAGAGTGGAAGTGGAATTTCCGCCGGAGTTTGCAGAGGCAGACGAAAGACTGAAAAAAGTGGTGTTTGATTACAGCGATGAACAGTTGTACAGACAGGAGTCTGCTGTGCAGTTTATGGTGCCGCTGTACATATCCACGGACAGGGAATATACTCTGAAGGTACGGGTGTTCAGAGGAGAAAAAAGTCTGGAGAGCAATCCGGTACTTTATATTACATCGGAGGGCGGAGATATTTTAAGTGAATTCCGTACCCGCCTGAGATGATCTGGCTGTTTTGGAGCATCATTGCTGTGTGCCTGTTGTTTGCCTGTATTACGGACTGCAGGAGCCGGGAAGTGTACAATGTCACCTGGTGGGCAGCAGGTACGGCAGCAGGAGTGCTCTTACTGAGGGATAGGGACAGGCTTGACGCAGGAATTCTTCTGGAACTTGGTTTTTTTATTCTGCTGCAGCTGGTATTATTTACGAAAATGTACGGGCGGGCGGATTGCTATGCATTCAGTGTCTGTGCTGTGGCAGAGACAGCAGCCGGACTGTCTCTGACGGGATATCTTCTCCACATGCTGCTCTCATTTATTTTACTTGCATTTGTACAGGCACTGCGCCATAACATTGGCAAGGGGGGAATTTTACGGCAGCCTGTGCCGTTTCTGCCGTATATAACCCTTGCTTTCTGGGCGCTGCTTTGGTATAGTGTAACTGTTTAGAGCGAGGTGGCGGCATGATTACGATTTCCCTGTGTATGATTGTAAAAAATGAAGAAAAGATACTGAGGAGATGCCTGGACAGCGTGGCGGACCTGGTGGATGAGATCATCATTGTGGATACGGGTTCTGATGACGGAACAAAGAGCATTGCCGCCGAGTACACAGAACAGGTCTATGATTTTGAGTGGATAAATGATTTCAGCGCCGCAAGAAATTATGCTTTTTCCAGGGCAACGAAGGAATACATATATTCCGCGGATGCGGATGAGGTGCTGGACGAGGAGAATCGATGCCGGTTCCGGCAGCTGAAGGAGACGCTGCTTCCGGAAATTGAAATTGTGCAGATGAAATATGGAAATCAACTGCAATTTAACACAGTGTATAATTTTGATGAGGAGTACCGTCCGAAGCTGTTTAAGAGGCTGCGGGAGTTTGTGTGGGAGGCACCCATACATGAGACAATACGGTTGATGCCCACGGTCTATGACAGTGACATTGTCATTCAGCACATGCCGGAGAACAGTCACTCCGGAAGAGACCTGGAAAATTTCCATCGCCACTGTGCGGAGGGGTATCGGCTTCCGAAGCGTCTCCACACCATGTACGCTAGGGAACTTTTGCTGGCAGGGAAAAAGGAAGATTTTGACCGTGCGGCTGACTTTTTTGCGGCATCTGCGGCGGATGGAAACAGAGACGGCGAGGAGATTGCGGAGGCATGCTGCATTGTTGCCCATGCGGCCAGGCTGGCAGGGGATACGGTGAGATTTTTTAAGTACACCTCAAAAGTAATTGCCGAAGAGGCAAATTCGGAAATCTGCTGTGAGATGGGTCATTTTTATGAGGATGCGGAAGACTATGAGGAGGCGGCGGTCTGGTATTATAATGCCGTGTATGAGACGCAGCCTATACTGAGCATTCGGGCCTGCGGCAGTGAGGGATTAAACGGCCTGATCCGATGCTATGAGAAGCTTGGGTGTCCTGAGCAGGTAAAAGTGTACAAAGAAGAACTGAAGCGGCGGACAGCCGGAGGAGAATGATAAATGATGAAATGGGAAGACAATGTGAGGAAAGTGGTGCCTTATGTGGCGGGGGAACAGCCGGATAAGCACAATATGATCAAACTGAATACGAATGAGTGTCCTTATCCTCCGGCCCCGGGAGTAGCCAGGCTGGCAGCCGGGATGGACTGTGATGCGCTGCGGCTCTACCCTGACCTTGATGCGACGCCCCTGGTGGAGGCGCTTGCGGCGTATTATCATGTAAGTCCCGGACAGGTGTTTGTGGGGGTTGGGTCGGATGATGTACTGTCTATGGCATTTCTGACGTTTTTTAACAGCAGCAGGCCTATTCTGTTTCCGGATGTGACTTATTCCTTTTATGATGTCTGGGCGGATCTGTACAGGATTCCTTATAAAACCTGCCCGTTGGACAATAACTGGCATATTTGTCCGGAGGATTATAAACAGCCCAACGGCGGTGTGATTTTTCCGAATCCCAATGCTCCTACCGGTGTGCCGGAAGACCTGAAGACGGTGGAGGAGATTGTGGCGGCAAACAGAGATGTGGTTGTCATTGTGGATGAGGCCTATGTTGATTTTGGCGGAGTCAGCGCGCTGCCGCTGCTGGAGAAGTACGACAATCTGCTGGTAGTGCAGACCTTTTCCAAATCCCGTGCTCTGGCAGGGCTGCGGATCGGTTTTTGTATCGGCAGCGAGAAGCTCATCGGTTATTTGAATGATGTAAAGTTTTCCTTTAATTCCTACACCCTGAATCGGCCTGCCCAGGTACTGGGGGTGGAAGCAGTGAGAGACCAGGCATATTTTAAGGAAACCACGGCAAAGATTATCGCCACCAGAGAACGGGTGAAGGAGGAACTGAAGGAACTTGGATTCACATTCCCGGAATCCAAAGCGAATTTTATTTTTGCTTCTCACAAATCTATTCCCGCAAAGCAGATTTTTCAGGCGCTGCGGGATGCGGATATTTATGTGAGACACTGGGATAAGCCCCGTATTTCGGAATACCTTCGGATTACGGTGGGCACTGATGAACAGATGGATAGGCTGCTGGCATTTTTGCGGGATTATGTGAATTGTGCGGCGAAGGATCAGTAGCGGGAAGCGGGTAGTTTGGTTATAATTAGAAAATAATATAAAGTTGAAAAAACAGGAGAAATTTCAATGATCAAGAGTATTTTAAAGGGTATTGTAATCGGAATCGCGAATATTGTTCCCGGGGTCAGCGGCGGTACAATGATGGTGTCCATGGGAATTTATGACAAGCTGATTCACTGCATTACTCATCTGTTCAGCGAGTTTAAGAAAAGCGTAAAGTTTCTTTTCCCGATAGCAGTGGGCATGCTGATCGCTATTGTGGGAAGTTCATTTGCCCTGAAGGAATTGTTCGAGAGGATTCCCATTCAGACCAACCTGCTCTTTGTAGGTCTGATCCTGGGAGGTCTTCCGGCTATCTGGAAAAATGTGAAGGGAAAGAGTGTTAAAATCGGACATATCATAGCCGCCCTCGTCTTTTTTGCGCTGGTGGCAGGGCTGGCCGCCATGGGAGAGACAGAAGGTGCGGCAGTGAATCTTTCCTTCAGCGTTACAAATGTGCTGATTCTTTTTGTGGTGGGAGTGATCACATCTGCCACTATGGTGATTCCCGGAGTCAGCGGTTCCATGGTGCTGATGCTGATGGGCTTCTATGAACCGATACTTGTCACCATAACGGATTTTGTAAAGGCTCTTGTGCATTTGGATATCAATGGAATTCTGGCTGGCTGCGGCGTACTGATTCCCTTTGGCATCGGTGTGGTCGCGGGAATTTTCGGAATTGCCAAGCTGGTTGAGATTGTCTTTGAAAAATTTCCGCTGTATGCCTACTGGGCAATTATCGGGTTGATTGTGGCCTCCCCTGTGGCTATTTTACTGATGAACATGGAGAAATTCTCACAGATAACTGTTTTAAGCGGGGGAACCGGTGTAATCGCGCTGGCGGCAGGCTTTTTTGTGGCGCTGAAGCTTGGCGACTAGGTTGAAAAGATGTCTGTACCAGGACAGGGAGGGGACAGCAGATGGGGATGTATCAGGATTTTGCGGCGGTGTATGATACGTTCATGGACAATACACCCTATGAACTCTGGGGGGAACGTCTGGATGGCCTTATCAGAAAATATGGTGTATCCAGGCCGGAGCGGGATGCGGAGGATATTCTGGACTCCGAGCGGAACCTTGTGGTGGACCTGGGCTGCGGCACGGGTACGCTGACAGAGCTGATGTATCAAAAAGGATATGATGTGATCGGGGTGGATACATCGGAGGCTATGCTGAATATTGCCATGGAGAAGAAAGAGAAGACCGGTTCCGAAATTCTCTACCTGATGCAGGACATGAGGGAACTGGACCTGTACAGTACAGTGGGAACTGTGTTCAGTGTCTGCGATTCTTTGAACTATATTCTGGAGGAGGAAGAGCTGCTGACTGTGTTTTCCCTGGTGAATAATTATCTTTTCCCCGGAGGAATCTTTGTATTTGATTTCAACACGGATTATAAGTACCGTGAAGTCATCGGAGAAACTACCATCGCAGAAAACAGGGAAGACTGCAGTTTTATCTGGGAAAATTATTACGACCCGGAGGAGGAGATCAACGAGTATGACCTGACTGTGTTTGTCCGGGAGGAGGATGACAGGTTCCGGCGGTTTACGGAGACCCATCTGCAGCGGGGGTACACACCTGAACAGATAAGCAGGCTGGTTCGGCAGGCGGGACTGAAGATTTTGGAAATGACAGATGATGAAACCGGTGAAGAGGCCGGTCCGGAAAGTCAGCGGGTGCTGGTGGTAGCATGCCGGGAGAACAGGGAATGAACCGGAAGGTGAAATCCCGGATATTGATCGATATGAGTAAGTGAGTGCGCAAACACTTTGCTTTGAGTGCGTAAGAGGTGTGGATATGGGAGATTACATTGTACGGGCAACGGCCGCGGATGCACAGATACGGGCTTTTGCATGTACCACAAGAGAAATGACGGAGCAGGCAAGGCGGATTCATAATACGAGTCCGGTGGTGACAGCTGCTCTGGGCCGGCTGATGAGCGCCGGAGCCATGATGGGGAGTATGCTGAAGGGGGAAAGAGATCTGCTTACCCTGCAGATTAAGGGAGACGGACCAATGCAGGGTCTGACGGTGACGGCGGATTCTCAGGGCAATGTCAAGGGTTATCCGGAAGTGGCCGATGTGGTTCTGCCGGCAAATGCCCTTGGCAAGCTGGATGTGGCAGGGGCTGTGGGGCAGGGCAGCCTGCGGGTTATCAAGGACATGGGTTTAAAGGAGCCTTATGTGGGGCAAACCTTGTTGCAGACAGGTGAGATTGCCGAAGATCTGACCTATTATTTTGCGGCCTCCGAGCAGGTACCGTCTTCTGTCGGACTTGGGGTGCTGATGAACCGTGACAACACCGTAAGGCAGGCGGGAGGCTTCATCGTTCAGCTTATGCCATTTGCAGAGGAGAATGTTATCAGCAGGCTGGAGCAGAACCTGAGTCAGGTACAGTCGGTGACGGCAATGCTGGATGAGGGCAGAACGCCGGAACAGATGCTGGAAATCCTGCTGGATGGCCTTCAGCCTGCAGTGAGCGATACCATGGAGACTTTGTTTTCCTGCAGCTGTAACAGACAAAAAATAGAAAAAGTACTGATAAGTTTGGGTAAGCAGGAGATCAAAGACATGATAGAAGAGGGGCAGGAGATAGAAGTCAACTGTCATTTCTGCAATACTCACTATAAATTTTCTGTGGACGAATTAAAGCAACTGTACCGGAAAAGTAAATGAAAAGGGAGCTGTTGTGCAGGCAGTCAACTCCCGGTTGCGAAAATTCCAAGAATAATTGGTAGAAGTTCTCCCCGCAGGCAGCTACAATGGAGATGATATTAACCGAGGAGGAAGAACTATGAGTATTGGGAACAGAATTCAGCAGTTGCGCATTGACAACGGACTTACGCAGGAGCAGTTGGCCGAAATGCTTGCCGTGTCCAGACAGTCTGTCTCCAAGTGGGAGATGGATCAGTCACAGCCGGAGATTGACAAGGTGATACAGATGAGCAGATTATTTTCCGTAGGGACGGATCATATTCTGCTGGAGGAGGCGGATGTCAAAAAACTTCGTCCCCAGGAACTGCATCTGGGCAGCATATATCTGATTGCCAGAGACTTTGAGGCATCCATCGCATTTTATGAGAAGCTTCTGGCCATGACGGTGTCCACCAGAAACTGTGGTAATAAGTTTGCGGAATTCTTTTTTGACAACAAATGTCTGGCCATCATGAACGAGAACAATTTGCCCGGGCATCACTACGGGGAGGGCGACCATAAATTTGTGCTTAATTTCTGGGTGGAGGATCTGAGGAGAGAATATCAGCGCCTGAGAGATCTGGGCATAGGCAGGATGACCGGGATTGAAAAAGTCCACGAGGGTTATTACCATTTTGACATTTATGATCCGGATCAGAATGTGTGTGAGATTACCGGGGGGTATGAGGAGGATTAACTGTTAAAATTTTTCCCACATTGACGAGATGGAAGAACAAGGGGCTGCAGCACCGGATAATGAGTGCGCAGCCCTTTGTTCAACGCCGATTGATTGCAGGTTCACTGTGAAATTTAACTTTTACCGGACAACCGATGCTTTATCCAGAGAGTTTCGTATAGACTCCAGCAGGACCAGAGAGGTATATTTGCTGTCGGAGGAATAGGTGACACCTTCCAGAGTCTGCAGTTCGTAAACCTGGCTGCAGATGGATTCGAAGGTCGGCTCCAACAGGGGATACATGGTGGTGATAGCGTCATTCAGGTTTACCATACGGATAGAGGTGATGGAATTCCTGTCTACAATGACCTCTACGTCGATGGATTGATTTCCCAGCACCAGCTCGGTGGTGTAGACGCCGGGTATGTAGAGAGCGTCGGAGTTGGTGGCAACCGATTCTTCCTCCGGAGCAGAATTGTCCGGGGCAGAGTCTTTCTCCTTGTCGGGAAGAAACATCATGATGAGCAGCACTATGAACAGGATACCCAGAGCAGCAAAGATTGCGGTATAAATCAGTTCCTTCATGTGAAGCACAACGATTTTGGTTTTAGCACTCATTTATATTCCCCTTGGTTGTCGTATTTTTTTCTTTATAATAAGTATGTGGGGGAAGCCGGGTTTATGCTAAGGATTTCTCATTGACAAGAGTGTGGCGCATTGTTATGATAAAAGACAGGACAAGGGCGTTCTATGCAGGGGATAGGATTGCCCTTTTATTAGTTGGAAAGGAAGGGCGCGTTATGAAGAACTATACAAGGGAGGATGTTTTGAGGCTTGCCGAAGAGGAGGATATAGAGTTTATCCGCCTGCAGTTTACGGATATGTTTGGCAATTTAAAAAATATTGCGGTTACGGCAAGTCAGCTGGAAAAGGCGCTGGCAAACCAGTGTACGTTTGATGGTTCTGCGATAGATGGATTTGTGGGAGTTGAGGAGTCGGATATGTATCTGTATCCTGATTTATCCACGTTGGAGATATTCCCCTGGAGACCTCAGCAGGGTAAAGTGGCGAGAATGATCTGCGATATTTATCGGCCGGATGGCACACCCTTTGCCGGAGACCCGAGACTGGTGTTAAAAAAGGCAATCAGGGAGGCGGCGGAATTAGGGTACACCTTTGAAGTCGGCCCGGAGTGTGAGTTTTTTTTGTTTAATACGGATGAAAATGCCCTGCCCACCACAGAGACTCATGAACAGGCGGGATATTTTGACATTGGGCCGCTGGACGGCGGCGAAAATGCCAGACGCGACATTGTGATGACTCTGGAGGATATGGGGCTGATCATCGAGGCATCCCACCATGAGATGGCACCGGCCCAGCATGAGATTGATCTGCGCTATGACGAGGCGCTGGCAGCCGCCGACAATATCATGACTTTTAAGCTGGCGGCACGCACCATTGCAAAGCGCCATGGGCTGCATGCCACTTTTATGCCAAAGCCGAAGTACGGGGTCAATGGTTCCGGCATGCACATCAATATGTCTCTGCATAAGGATGGAAATAATATTTTTAAGGATACGAGTGATGCCAACGGGCTGAGCCGGGAGGCTTATTATTTTATCGGCGGCATCATGAAGCATATCAGGGGGATGGCGGCGGTGACAAACCCTCTGGTAAACTCTTACAAGAGGCTGGTTCCCGGCTTTGCGGCACCGGTATACATTGCATGGAGCGCTACCAACAGAAGCCCTCTGATCCGTATTCCGGCCGGAGGCGGCAGAGTGGAACTGAGAAGTCCGGATTCGGCGGCCAATCCCTATCTGACGCTTGCGCTGTGTCTGAAGGCAGGACTTGATGGAATTATAAATAAAATCGAGCCCCCCGGGAGTGTAGACTGCAATATTTACACCATGACGGAGAAGGAAAGAAAGACGCTGAATATTGAAAATCTGCCGGGAACTCTGATAGAGGCAGTGGAGGAAATGCGCCGTGATAAATTTATTCTGGATGTGCTGGGTGAGCATATAGCGGACAGCTATATTGCGGCAAAGGAAAGTGAGTGGCAGAAATACCGCGCTCATGTTTCGGAGTGGGAGATACAGGAGTATTTATACCGCTACTAGGGTGAGAAGATCAGCGCTTTAATTCAGACTTGGAGATTCTGCAAAGCGAATTCTTAAATGCCAGGCGAACAGGTTCGCTTTGTGCAGGCATTCTTCTCGTGAGAATTTGTGCTGCCGGGGGGTGGGTGTTTGACTAATATTATTGTAGTGCTGCCAAGGCTGGAGGATGCCAAGGGAATTAAGAATGTTCTGGTGAGGGGCGGCTTCAAGGTGACCGGCATCTGTACTACCGGAGCCCAGGCAATCAGTCAGATGGACGGCCTGCATGGCGGCATTGTAATCTGTGGTTATAAACTGACGGATATGGTGTATTCGGAACTTCAAGAGTGTCTTCCGCCCGGCTTTGAGATGTTGCTGATAGCATCCGGTCATCTGTTGGGCCAGTGCGGGGAAGGCGGAATCATGTGTCTTACCATGCCGCTTAAGACAGGAGAACTGCTGAGTACAGTCGGTATGATGGCAGAGAGCATTGAACGCAGGAGAAAGAGGGCAAAGCAGGAGCCGAAGATAAGGACCGCTGAGGAGGAAGAGGCCGTAAGGAAGGCGAAGGAACTTCTGATGGACAGAAACCACATGTCTGAGGAGGAGGCTCACCGATATTTGCAAAAGTGCAGCATGGACAGCGGCACAAATTTAGCGGAGACGGCGCTGATGGTGCTCGCCATAAGGCACGAAAAATAAAGCACGAAAAATAAAGCACACAGGGAGGTATGAGCATGAAATTTACAAAAATGCACGGCTGTGGAAATGACTATATATATGTCAACGGATTCAGGGAGAATATCCCGCAGGAGAAAAAGCCGGAGGCGGTACGGTTTCTGAGTGACAGGCATTTTGGTGTCGGAGGAGACGGCGTTATTTTTATCAACCCTTCCGGGGAAGCGGATTTTGAGATGGAGATGTTTAATGCGGATGGCAGCCGGGCTCAAATGTGCGGGAACGGAATCCGCTGTGTGGCCAAATATGTCTATGACAAAGGACTTACGGATTCGGAGCATATTACAGTGGTCAGCGCAGGCAGTGTGAAGCGTCTTGATCTGACGGTGGAGAGGCCGGAGGGAGAGCCGGAAGCCCGGGGGATTGTGACCGGGGTCAGGGTCAACATGGGCAGTCCTGTTCTGGAGCCGGGGAGGATTCCCGTGGTTGCGGATGGCGAGAGCGTGATAAACGAACCCATATATGTGGAGGAACGGGAATACAGGATGACCTGCGTTTCCATGGGAAACCCCCATGCAGTTGTTTTTGCGGAGGGCGTGGCAGACCGGAAGCTGGAGAAGATCGGACCGCTCTTCGAAAATCATGTCAGGTTTCCGGAGAGGGTCAACACGGAGTTTGTGGAGGTTCTGGACCGGCAGACGGTTTTCATGCGTGTATGGGAGCGCGGTACAGGGGAAACTCTTGCCTGCGGCACAGGCTGCTGTGCCACAGCGGTGGCATGTGTGCTGAACGGATTGACGGATACAAGGATTACGGTTAAACTATTGGGTGGAGAGCTGCAGATTGAGTGGGACCGTGAGGAGAATACGGTTTATATGACGGGACCTGCGGCTGTAGTATTTGAAGGCGAGGTGGAATTATGTTTCGATTGAATGAAAATTATCTGAAGCTTCCGGGGAGTTATCTGTTTTCCACTATTGGGAAGAAGGTGAATGCATACAGCGCGGCCCATCCGGATAAAAAGATCATCCGACTGGGGATAGGTGATGTGACTCAGCCGCTGGTTCCGGCCATTATCGATGCGCTGCATGGAGCGGTGGAGGAGATGGGTCATGCCGAGACTTTCCGAGGGTATGCCCCTGATCTTGGTTATGAGTTTCTGAGGAACGCCATTGCCGACAATGATTACAGGGCCCGCGGCTGTGACATTTCGGCGGACGAGATTTTTGTGTCTGATGGTGCAAAGTGCGATTCCGGCAATATTCAGGAAATTTTCAGTCTGGACAACAGAATTGCGGTATGTGACCCTGTTTATCCTGTGTATGTGGACTCCAATGTGATGGCGGGAAGGACCGGCGACTATGACAAGGGGAAGGAAACCTGGAGTAATGTGATTTACATGCCCTGTGTTGCAGAGAATAATTTTGCGCCTGAACTGCCGGCGGAGACACCGGATATGATCTATCTCTGTTTTCCGAACAACCCTACCGGCGCCACGATTACCAGAGTGCAGCTACAGGATTGGGTGGATTATGCCAACAGGGTGGGAGCCGTCATTATTTATGACGCGGCTTATGAAGCCTATATTTCCGAGGCAGATGTGCCTCACAGTATCTATGAATGTCAGGGTGCCAGAACATGTGCCATTGAGCTTCGATCTTTTTCCAAGAATGCGGGATTTACCGGAGTGCGCTTAGGGTTCACCGTGGTTCCGAAGGATTTGAAGTGCGGTGATGTGGCGCTTCATTCCCTGTGGGCGAGACGACACGGAACCAAGTACAACGGAGCACCCTATATTGTGCAGCGGGCAGGTGAGGCCGTCTATTCCCGGGAGGGAAAAGAGCAGTTGAAGGCACAGGTGGCTTATTACATGAACAATGCACGATATATATATAACGGCCTGAAGGAAGCGGGGTACACCGTTTCCGGCGGTGTAAATGCTCCTTACATCTGGCTGAAGGCTCCAAAGGGTATGACCAGCTGGGAATTCTTTGACTATCTGCTGGAGGAGGTAAACGTGGTGGGCACTCCCGGCTCAGGCTTCGGCCCCAGTGGTGAAGGGTATTTCAGACTAACTGCTTTCGGAAGTTGGGAGAATACCGTGGAGGCAGTTGACCGGATTAAGGCCATGTGATAATGTGAGCAGTCAGCCGATTAACTTCCGGAAAATAGAGGAGTCAGCCGGGGAAGGAGCGGGCGATATGGGAAATAAATCAGAGGAGAAGAGGAAGGTGCATTATGACCTGTTACGCATCATAGCGGCTTTCAGTGTGGTCATGTTACACAGCAGCGCGCAGTTTTGGTATTCTCTGGATATAAACAGTACGGAATGGCTGGTTGCCAATTCCTATGACGCGTTGTTCCGATTTGGTGTTCCTGTCTTTGTTATGCTCAGCGGAGCACTGTTTTTGCCAAAGCAGTATGATTTGAGCATAAAGAGGCTGTATACTCATAATATCCTGCGTATGGCAATTATTTTTGTCCTTTGGTCCGGTCTGTATGGTTTGTTGGATTGTATCCATTTTGATTTCACACAGGTGAGTTGGAAGGATGTGGCAAAAGAAATGATTCTGGGCAGATATCATCTCTGGTTTCTGCCCATGATTGCAGGCATCTATATGCTTCTGCCTATTCTCCGTACCTGGGTCCAGAATGCGGAGAGGAGAAACCTGGAATATTTCCTGTCTCTGTTTTTTGTTTTGCAGATTTTGTGTTGGACTATCAGGTCCATAGATTCTTCCGTTTATCTGAATCATGTGTTGGATACGCTTCAGGTTGATCTGGTTTGTGGATATGTTGGGTATTTTGTACTGGGATATTATGTATCATACGTTAAGATCCCTAAAAAATATCATAAAATCATATATTTCAGCGCTTTTCCGGCGGCTGTCCTGAACATTGTACTTGGAAACTATCTGTCAATCAGGGCTGGTGCGCCAAAGGCAGATATTTATGACAGTTATGGTCTGTTTACTTTCTGTATTGTATTGGCCTGCTTTTTATTTTTTACGGAGGTGATGGGAAGGATACATTATTCCGAGAAAGCAGAGAGGCTGATCGGGGAAGTATCTAAAGGGACGCTGGGAGTGTATGTGATGCATGTGGGTATGATGGAAATCCTGGAGCCCTACGGGATACACAGCATGATGTTGCCCAACATTGTGGGAATTCCGGTATATGCTGTCTTGTGTTTTGCGGTCTGTTTGCTTGTGGCATTAATTCTCAGAAAGGTGCCGTTTTTGGGAAAATATATTTGCTGAGGCAGCTTGATTTTGCCAGGGAGTTGATGTGCTTTTTACACAAAAAAATTTAATGTTGCAAAGTGTTAAAGGATATGATAACATTACATTTAATTTTAATATAAAAATGCAGTGAAGGAGACTCTTGCCGGAGAAAACGACAGGAAGACGGCGTCACCGACTGAAAGCGCTGTCAGTGGGAAACGGCAAAGGGAACGCTCCGGAGCAGGCTGTCTGAACTCACAACAGAGTCACGGAAAAGTATCCATGCGGTGGCCTGAAGGATGCAAGGACAGCACGCAGGCATGCGTTAGATGCAAAAGGGGGCTGCCGTCGGCAGCCAATGCGGGTGGTACCGCGGATAAGATAATTTATTCGTCCCGAAATGCAGGAAACTGTATTTCGGGACGTTTTTTTGCACACGCCGATGCAGAGGAAATATGCCACTAAAAGTGGCGCAGGAATGATATGAAAATCTGCTGTGCTGCAGCATGGGCACAAGCAGGGAAGATGACAAGGAGGAGTTATTATGGAAAGAGGAAACTGTTACAGGGACATTACAGTGAGAGAGATTGGAGAGGAGTATATCGGCCGGACATTGAGAACGGCCGGATGGGTTGAAAACATACGGGATCATGGCGGAGTATCTTTTATTGACCTGAGGGATATGTACGGTGTGCTCCAGGTGGTCATCCGAAAGCCGGAGCTGCTGAAAGGGCTTGTGAAGGAGACTTGTATCACAGTTAAAGGTCCTGTGGAGAAGCGTGATGAGGAGACCTATAATCCGAAAATCCCCACAGGAACCATCGAGCTGGAGGCACAGGAGATTACGGTGCTGGGCAAGGTGTACCGACAGCTGCCCTTTGAGATCATGACGTCAAAGGAGACCAGGGAGGATGTCCGGCTGAAGTATCGGTATCTGGATTTGAGAAATGCAAAGGTGCGGGATAATATTCTGTTCCGCTCCCAGGTCATCGCTTTCCTGCGTCAGAAGATGACGGAACTGGGCTTTGTGGAAATCCAGACCCCTATTCTCTGTGCCTCATCTCCTGAAGGAGCAAGAGATTATATTGTTCCATCCAGAAAATACAAGGGAAAGTTCTATGCCCTGCCTCAGGCACCTCAGCAGTATAAGCAGCTGCTGATGGCATCCGGCATTGATAGATATTTTCAGATTGCCCCCTGCTTTCGGGATGAAGATGCAAGGGCGGACCGTTCTCCCGGAGAATTTTATCAGCTGGACTTTGAGATGAGCTTTGCTACACAGGAAGATGTGTTCCGGGTAGGTGAGGAAGTGCTCTCTGCCACTTTTGAAAAATTTAAGCCGGAGGGTGCTGCAGTGACACCTTCACCATACCCGGTAATCAGTTATAAGCAGGCCATGCTGGAGTTCGGCTGTGACAAGCCGGACCTGCGCAATCCTCTGCGGATCATAGATTTGACGGATTTCTTTCAGAAATGTACTTTTAAGCCCTTTTTGGGGAGAATAGTCCGTGCGATCAAGGTGCATGCGGAAATGAGTAAGGGTTTCCATGAAAAACTTCTTTCCTTCGCGACAGATTTGGGAATGGGAGGACTGGGGTATCTTGAAGTGGCAGAGGATCTCTCTTACAAAGGACCTATCGACAAGTTTATTCCCGATGAACTGAAAAAAGAGCTTGGCAGTCTTGCGGGGCTGGAAGCGGGTGACACTATATTCTTTATTGCGGATAAGGAGGATAAGGCATGCTATTATGCCGGGAAGATCCGCAATGAGCTGGGAGAGAAACTTGAATTGACCGAAAAAAATGCCTTCCGGTTCTGCTATGTCAATGATTTTCCCATGTACGAGATCGATCAGGAGACAAAGCAGCCCGGGTTTACCCACAATCCCTTCTCCATGCCTCAGGGAGGCCTGGAGGCCCTGGAGACACAGGATCCCCTGGACATTCTTGCTTATCAGTATGATATTGTCTGTAACGGAATCGAAATTTCCTCGGGTGCGGTGCGCAACCATGATATAAACATTATGGAGAAGGCCTTTGCAATTGCCGGTTATACGAAAGAGACACTGGAGTCAAAGTTCGGAGCGCTGTATCAGGCGTTTCAGTTCGGAGCACCGCCCCACGCGGGAATGGCACCCGGTGTGGAGAGGATGCTGATGCTGCTCCGCGGAGAGGAAAACATTCGTGAGGTGACCGCTTTCCCCATGAGCGGTTCTGCCCAGGACCTTATGTGCAACGCACCCGGGGATGTGACGGAGCAGCAGCTGCGGGAAGTGCACATCAGAGTTAGGGACTAAAGACCGTTAAGTTAAATGCCTTGTCATAAAGGAAGGAATTATGTTAGAATAACTTTATTCTGAAGCAGGAGGCAACCGAATGTTATTTAATTCCATAAATTTTTTGATTTTTTTTCCCATAATTACGCTGATTTATTTCATTATTCCCAGAAAAGCACGCTATATTTGGCTGCTGGTGGCCAGCTATTATTTTTATATGTGCTGGAACGCCAAATATGCGCTTTTGCTGCTTGCTTCCACGACTGTCACATGGCTTTGCGGCTGGCTGGTTCATGCGGCAAGGAAACCGGCAATGAAAAAACTTTCTTTGTCGGCGTGTCTGTGCGTAAATTTAGGGATTCTCTTTTTCTTTAAATACTTTGACTTTTTTGTGGAAAACTGTAATCGTGTCCTGTCGGCGCTGCACATGCAGATTTGGGAAAAGAGCTTTGATGTGCTGCTTCCCGTTGGAATTTCTTTCTATACTTTTCAGGCTCTTGGTTATACTATTGACGTCTACCGGGGAAAGGTGGAGCCGGAAAAGAATATTTTGCGCTATGCGCTGTTTGTTTCCTTTTTTCCGCAGTTAGTGGCCGGTCCCATCGAACGGTCGGAAAGTCTGTTGGGACAGATGCGTGACCTGGAGAAGAAAAAGCTGTGGAATTATGAGAATGTCGCCGGCGGTCTCACGCTGATGGTATGGGGACTGTTTGTAAAGATGGTGATAGCTGACCGTGTTGCGCTGCTGGTGGATAATGTTTTCGATAGTTATTATCTGCACGGGACGGTAGTGCTCGCAGCGGCGGCAGTGGGCTTTGCCATACAGATTTATTGTGACTTTATGGGTTATTCCACAATTGCAATCGGTGCCGCACGGGTGATGGGATTCAAACTGATGGAGAATTTTGAGACACCCTATTTTTCAAAGTCTATCAGTGAGTTCTGGAGGCGCTGGCATATTTCCCTGAGTACCTGGTTCAGGGATTATCTCTATATTCCTCTGGGAGGGAACCGCTGTTCCAAGCCGAGAAAATATTTTAATGTGATGGTAACTATGGCAGTGAGCGGCCTTTGGCACGGGGCAGACTGGAACTATGTGGCATGGGGGATGCTGCACGGTGCATATCAGGTAATCGGGGATGTGACCTCCGGATGGCGTACCAGACTGTACGATGTGCTGCATGCCAAAAAGGAAAGCGTCAGTTTTCAACTGGCGCAGGTGGTGTCTACATTTATTCTGGCAGATGTGGCCTGGATTTTCTTCCGTGCACCGTCACTGTCTCATGCTCTTCGGTTCTGCAAACGGCTGGTGACTAAGTGGGATCCCTGGAATCTGTTTAACGGGAAAATATATACCCTGGGACTGGACAGGCCGGAGTTCAATATTCTGATAGTATCGCTGGTGGTTCTTTTCCTGGCAGACTTGATTCGATACAGAAAAAAACAGGAGATTACCGTATTTTTGCAGGAACAGTGCATCTGGTTTCGATGGGGAGTTATCATTGCCCTGATTGCCGCAACGCTGGTTTTTGGTGTCTATGGTTTTCAGTTTGAATCATCGCAGTTTATTTACTTTCAATTTTAGAGGATATATACATGAAGAACAAGATGGAAAAAAGGAATCTCATAAAAAGGTGTGTCAGTGTAATTGCATTCATACTGATATTGCTTCTGGTGCTGGGGCGCGTGTATCAGGTGTTGTCATGGAAGGACGGATCCGGAGGATATATGACGCCCGTGGAGACTTTTTACGGGCTGGAGGAGAATATAGTGGATGCAATTTTCCTGGGAAGCAGCCACTGTTATTGTTCTGTCATCAATTCCCGGCTTTGGGATGACTATGGGATTGCCGGTTACAGTCTTTCCATTTCAGGACAGGATATTGCGGCATCCTATTATTGGCTGAAGGAAGCGTTGAAAACTCAAAAGCCAAAGGTGGTCTGCCTGGAGATGTTTGGTGCCACTTTCCACGGTTACGCAGTGGAAGGGAATTTGTACAGGAATACATTGCCGTACCACATGTCTTTAGATTATCTGAGAATGGTAAGAGATTTGATAGATGAGGAGTCCGGGAGCACACAGACAGAGAGTTCTATGGTGAGTGAGGAGGACAGAGGCAGTTTTCTGGCGAAGTGGCCGATTATACATACCCGGTATAAAGAGCTGCAGAGAGAGGACTTTACGGGGCCTGACACGCTTTATATCGGATTCAGTGCACAGATTGATGGTCTGCATTACAGCCCGATTAATTGGACAAGGGATGGGCTGGAGCTTTATACAGGGGATGAAACCCTGGAAATGGAGGAGGAGAAATGGCTTCGAAAAATTATTGAACTGACCAGGAAAGAGGGGGTTGGGCTCTGCCTTTTCCTTGCGCCCATGTCTGTGACAAAGGAGGATCAGATGCGCTATAACTATGTGGAGGAGCTGGCGGAGGAGGAAGGAATTCCTTTTTTAAATTTTATTGATCTGCGTGATGAACTGAGGCTTGACCCCGAACAAGATTTTCTGGACTGGGGACATGTGAATTACAAGGGCGGAGAGAAAGTTACGGCTGCTCTCGGGAAATTTATTATACAGAATTATGCCATAGAAGATCATAGTGGAGATAAAAGATATGAGCTTTGGGTGAGGGACTCGGCAACTCGGAAGCATGAGTTTAATAATCTGAAATTGCAGCAGAGTACAGATATACAATATATTCTGGATTTTGCGGCATATGCGTCGGACTATACTGTCATTATGACCACTGATGGAGATTATTTCAGGGAGACGGATTATCTGGCGGAGCGGCTGGAACCACTGGAAATCGGAGAGGATTTTTGGGGAGGCGGAGGAATCTGGATCATTGAGAACAGAGAAGTCACATGGAAGGCGGCATCCGACACAGGCGATTGGTACATGGACCGGAACGGGGCGGATATTGCCATGTTCAGAACGGATGGTACCAGCAGGATTTTTGTAAACCAGCAGAATTATATCAAGACCTTAAACGGCATCAATGTTATATTTTATGACAATCTTCTGGGAAAGGTTGTCTGCGCGGTGGGTTTTTCTGCTTCCGATGACTATATCTGCGTAAAATAAGCGGAAAGGATGAATTGAAGGGAAGGTTATTGATATGGCAAATAACATCACGGATGATACGATTGAATATGTCAGCACTCTTGCCAAACTGGATTTGAACGGTGAGGAGAGGGAAAGGGCCATGCTGGATATGAGCAGAATGCTTGATTATATTGACAAGTTGAATGAATTGGATACTACCGGCGTTGAGCCTGTGTCACATGTGTTTCCTCTGCAGAACGTGTTCCGGGAGGATGAGGTTACTAATGGAGATGGGAGTGGAGATACCTTGAAAAATGCTCCTGAAGAGAAAGAGAATATGTTTGTGGCCCCAAGAACGGTAGAATAATAGGAGTTGTACTAAAGTAGAACGAGGAGGAAAAATTCATGAAGAGGCTGAACGGTCTGAAGTACGTTTTGCTCCTGGGAATACTGCTGTTGTTTGGTGGCTGCGGCAGGGAAGGCGAAGCAGGAAGCATTGCTGAAAAAAATGCCAAGGAAGCGGTCTATATCGGAGACAATAATATTAATGAGTATGTTATTGTCGGAAAGAACACAGCAGCACGCCGGGCAGGAAATGAGCTGCAGAGTTATATTCAGAGAACCGGCGGAGACGTGCTGCCTGTGGTGTCGAAACAGGGGAAGGCGCAGCATGCTATTACGCTTGAGATAAACCGGAAGCTTGATAAGGCGAAAAAGATTACGATTCAGGACGGCGAGGTGATCATTTCCGCGGTGAATGCAGAATCTTTGTATGATGGTGTCTATCTCTTTATTAACACTTATCTCGGATGGATGAAGGCGGGGTCGGATGAAGCCCATATCAGTAATGCAAACTCGGAACTCCATGTTCCGGCAAATGTATCGGAGCAGGAGCCGTGGATAGAGGAGAGGGAGGCTATCATAACTCTTTGGAACGTGAATTGGAGCGGGGGTATATATCTGGATAATGCTGTCAGTGTGAAGAACAACGTGATGTATTTCACGGAAGATCAGTTGTACGAGTACGTGAAGATGATGAAGTACTGCGGGTTTACGGGAATTCAGGTGACGGATATGTGCGCGGCATGGGCAGGTCTGGGCAGTTGGCAGGCAGTACATGAGAAAATACGGATGATGGCGGATGCTGCCCATTCTCTGGATATGAAATTCACACTCTGGGTATGGGGAGCTGAGTTTTCGGGTTACGGATGGGCAGATGATACGGTAGTTTTTCATGTGGATGGAGATTATGCCTATAACAGTGAAGAAGTAGTGGCTGTATTTGAAAAATACTACAATATATATGCTGATCTGGCAGACTGCTGCGACAGGCTCATAGGACACTATTATGAGCCTGGAAATTTGAATACGGCAGAGGAGATTGCCTATTTTGCCGGAATGTTGAGAGATAAGTTCCACGCAGTGAATCCGGACATTGACTTCGGTATCAGCTGTTGGGTGGATGTCTATGACAAAGATATCTTTATCAATGAACTGGGCAACGATATTACGTTGTATGAGCAGGGATACAGGGATGACCCGGAAAGGCAGTACACAGGCTTCAGGACAGCAATACAAAATTACGGCTGCCGCCTGGGAACCTGGGCGTGGGGAGCCATCGAGATGGAAATTGACCAGCTTGCACAGATGAATTTCAATTTGGATTATGTCCGTTCGATTTATCAGACGGCACGAAATTATGATGCCATTGCGAAGCCGGAGTATTGGAGCGAGATGGATTCCTACCATATACTAAATGTATTTTCTCTGTATTGTGCAGGCCACATGCTGATCAACCCTGATGTTCCTGATGAGACTTTATTAAGTGAGCTTTCGGCTGCGGTAGTGGGAGAACAGTATGCCGAGGCCTTTACGGAGATGCTGAATATTATTCAGGATGCCAGAACCGGCAGTTCCCGTGATACTTATATCTGGAGCAATGAGAATTATATTCTGAAAAGTGTCGATTATCCGGCACAGGATATCCTGACCAGGTGTGAGGAGTGTATTCCCATACTGCAGGAGATGATCGATACGGGGCTGGAAAGTTATTCCCTGCCGTGTCCCATCAGTCTGAATGAAGTGCTGAGGATGATGATGCCTCATTTACAGCAGATTAAAAGCTTTGCGGAATTCAGGATAGCGCTTGCGGAACTGGAAACGGCTTATGCGGGGGGCGCAGATGCGGAGACGCTCACCGCGCGGCTGTCAGAGATTGCAGAACCAATCAAGAGCTATAATACGGTGGTTGGCTGCTGGGGGCAGGTTGAAGCAAGAGCGCAACATGAAATGGTAACTGATTTCTGTGAGCGAACCGGCATGGAAGTTCCGCAAAATGCAGCTTTTCGTGCAAACAGAAAGATGCATATTTATATGCAGATGACGACCGCCCAGATGGGAAAAAAGGAGCCGCACTATGAAAGCAACTATCAGTGGGGCTATGCCTACGGGGAGGAGACTGCTGAATTGATTGATGAACTTGTGGAGGAGGGGCTTTTTATCCGAAAAGAGGATGGGAGCTTTTATCTGGCAGACTGGGAGAATTACATCTATCATTTTAACTGAACCGTTGTACTAAAGCAGAATGAGGAGGAAGAATTTATGAAGAGGCTGAGCGCTCTGAAGTACGGTTTGATCCTGGGAATGCTTCTGTTGCTTGGCGGCTGCGGCAGGGACAGCAAGGCAGGAACTAATGTTGAAAAGAATGCTAAGGAAGCGGTCTGCATCGGGGAGAATAGTATCAGTGAGTATGTGATTGTCGGGAAGAACTCAGCAGCGCGCGAGGCCGGAAATGAGCTGAAGAGCTATATTCAGAGAACGGGCGGAGATGTGCTGCCGGTTGTATCAAAGAGGGGGAAGGCGCAGCATACTATTACGCTTGAGATAGACAAAAAACTGGATACGGAGAAAAGAATTACGATTCGGGACGGAGAGATAGCCATATCCGCAGTGAATAAGGAGACCTTGTATGACTGTGTCTATCTCTTTATTGACACTTATCTCGGCTGGATTAAGGCGGGTACGGATGAGGCTCATATAAGTAATACAAACTCGGTGATTCACGTTCCTGCAAATGTAACTGAGCATGAACCATGGATGGAGGAGAGAGAGGCAATCATCACTCTCTGGAACGTGAACTGGTGCCGCGGTATATATCTGGATAATGCGGTCAGTGTTAAGAATAATATAATGTATTTTACGGAGGATCAACTGTATGAATATGTAAAAATGATGAAGTATTGCGGATTTACAGGAATCCAGGTGACAGACATGTGCTCGGCCTGGGCCGGCCTGGGCAGCTGGCAGGCGGTACATGAGAAGATCCGGATGCTGGCGGAGGCAGCTCATTCTTTGGATATGAAATTCACGCTCTGGGTATGGGGAGCCGAATTTTCGGGTTACGGATGGGCGGACGAGACCGTAGTTTATAACAAAAACGGAGATTTGGCCTACAATAGCGAAGAGGCGTTGGCCACGTTTGAAAAATACTATACTATTTACGCCGATCTGGCAGATTGCTGCGACAGAGTGATCGGACATTATTATGATCCGGGAAATCTGCATACCGCTGAAGAGATTGCTTATTTTGCCGGTATGCTGAGGGACAAGTTTTGGGCGGTGAATCCGGACATTGACTTTGGCATCAGCTGCTGGGTGGATGTCTATGATAAAAACGTTTTTATTAATGAACTGGGAAACAATATTACGCTGTATGAGCAGGGATACAGGGATAATCCTCAAAAGCAGTACACATCTTTCAGGACGGATATCAATAATTACGGCTGCCGTTTGGGAACCTGGGCGTGGAATACCTGTGAGATGGAAATTGACCAGCTTGCACAGATGAATTTCAATCCGGACCACATCCGTTCGGTTTATCAGATGGCGCGAAATTTCGATGCCATTGCGAAGCCGGAGTATTGGAGTGAGATGGACTCTTATCACATATTGAATGTTTTTTCCTTATATTGCGCCGGTCAGATGCTGATTGACCCGGACATTCCGGATGAGACCTTACTCAGAGAGCTTTCGGTTGCTGCAGTGGGGGAAAAGTATGCCGGGGCTTTTGCGGAAATGCTGGATATTATTCAGGATGCCAGAACCGGCAGTTCTTATGCCACTTTTTTCTGGAGCAGCGAGAGCTATATTTTGAAGAGCAGCGATTATCCGGCACAGGATATTCTGGCCAGATGTGAGGAGTATATTCCCATACTGCAGGAGATGATTGACACGGGGCTGGAAAGCTATTCCCTGCCGCTTCCCGTCAGCCTGAATGAAGTACTGAGGATGATGATGCCCCATTTGCAGCAGATTAAAGGTTTTGCTGAGTTTAGAATAGCGCTTGAGGAACTGGAAACGGCTTATGCAGGAGGAGCAGATGCGGAGACGCTCATTGACCGGCTGACTGAAATTGCGGAGCCAATCAGAAGTTATAATACAGTGGTTGGCTGCTGGGGGCAGGTTGAAGCAAGAGCGCAGCATGAGATGATAACTGATTTCTGCGAGCGAGTCGGTATAGAGATTCCTCAGAATGCGACTTTCCGGGCGAACAGAAAGCTTCACATTTATATGCAGATGGTAACCTTTCAGTTGGGAAAGAAGGAGCCGCATTGTGAAACCACCTATCAGTGGGACGCTGCTTACGGGAAGGAGACTGCTGAATTGATTGATGAACTTGTGGAGGAGGGACTGTTTATCCGAAATGAGGACGGAAGATATTATCTGGCGGATTGGGAGAATTATATCTATCATTTTAATTGAAGCGAGGTTGGTATGGAAAAAACAGAACTTTTAGGCTTGAGCGCCGTGGCACTTGGCTCTGCCATCAAATCCGGAAGGACTACTGCTGTGGAAGCCATGGAGGCTGTGCTGGAGCAGATTGAAAGGCAGGATAAGGAATATAACTGCTATGTGACAGTTGACAGGGAAGGGGCTTTGAAGAGGGCGGGAGAGATTCAAAAAAGAATTGAGTCCGGTGAATTGACGGGCCCGCTGGCCGGTGTGCCCGTAGCCATCAAGGATAATCTGTGTACCGAGGGACTGCGGACCACCTGCTCTTCCCGGATACTGGATAACTTTGTGCCGGCCTTTTCCGCGGAAGCCGTACTGAATCTGGAGAAGGCGGGGGCGGTTGTCATCGGCAAGACAAACATGGATGAGTTTGCCATGGGTTCTACCACGGAAACATCTTTTTACGGACCGACGAAAAACCCCAGAAATCCGGAGCATGTGCCGGGTGGGTCATCCGGCGGTTCTGCGGCGGCGGTAGCGGCCCGGGAGTGTTTTTTCGCTCTGGGGTCTGACACCGGCGGCTCCATTCGTCAGCCTGCATCCTACTGCGGTGTGGTGGGAATGAAGCCCACATACGGAACGGTTTCCAGGTACGGTCTGATTGCCTATGGCTCTTCTCTGGACCAGATCGGACCGCTTACCGGGAACGTGGAGGACTGCGCAACGGTGCTGGAATTGATTGCGTCTTATGACAAAAAGGATTCTACATCCATTCAGCGCACAGATACAGACTTTACAAAGGCTCTGGTGGAAGATGTGAAGGGTATGCGCATCGGCATTCCGAAGGATTATTTTACGGAAGGGCTGAATCCGGAGGTCAGTGCGGCGGTCTTAAAGGCAGCGGAAGTGCTGGAGAAAAAGGGTGCTGTTACGGAAGAATTTGATTTAAGTCTGGTGGAATATGCGATCCCCACCTACTATACCATTGCAGCCGCAGAGGCCAGTTCCAATCTGGAGCGTTTTGACGGCGTCAAGTATGGTTTCCGCACCGGCGGGGAGGAAGGACTTCACAGGATGTACAGAAAGACCCGTTCCCAGGGCTTCGGTCCGGAAGTTAAGCGCCGTATTATGCTGGGAACCTTTGTGTTAAGCGCCGGATATTATGATGCCTATTACCTGAAGGCTCTCCGGGTCAAAGCAATGATTAAGGAGGCCTTTGACAGAGCTTTCGCAAAATATGACTGTATTCTGGGGCCTGTGGCACCCACCACGGCACCCAGGCTGGACGCAAGTCTTTCGGATCCTCTTAAGATGTATCTGGGGGATATTTATACTATTTCGGTAAATCTGGCAGGCCTGCCCGGAATCAGCGTGCCCTGCGGAACGGACAGCAGGGGTCTGCCCATTGGACTGCAGCTCATCGGGGACTGCTATCAGGAAAAGAAGCTGATTCAGATTGCGTATACCTACGAACAATGCGGAGGAAGCTATCATGAAACAATATGAAACAGTCATCGGACTGGAAGTCCATGTTGAACTTGCCACCAGAACTAAGATATTCTGCGGATGCTCCACCGCCTTCGGGGGCAGACCCAATTCCCACACCTGCCCGGTGTGCACAGGTATGCCCGGTTCTCTTCCGGTGCTGAACAGAAAGGTGCTGGAGTATGCGGTAGCGGTAGGCCTGGCTACAAACTGCCACATTACCCGCTACTGCAAGTTTGACAGGAAGAACTACTTTTACCCTGACAATCCGCAGAACTACCAGATTTCTCAGCTCTATCTGCCCATCTGCCGCGATGGGTATGTGGAGATTGAGACGGAGGAAGGCAGCAGGAAGGTGGGCATCCATGAAATCCATATGGAGGAGGATGCGGGGAAGCTGATTCATGATGAGTGGGAGGACTGTACGCTGGTGGACTACAACCGTTCCGGTGTGCCCCTGATTGAGATTGTATCCGAACCTGATATGCGGAGCGCCGAAGAGGTGATTGCCTATCTGGAGAAGCTGCGCCTGATCATCCAATACCTGGGGGCCAGCGACTGCAAGCTTCAGGAAGGTTCCATGCGGGCGGACGTGAATCTTTCTGTACGTGAAGCGGGCACGGAGAAATTCGGCACCCGGACAGAGATGAAGAATCTGAGCTCCTTCCATTCCATTGAGAGAGCTATTGAAGGCGAAAGAAACCGCCAGATCGATCTGCTTGAGTCAGGCGGTACGGTGGTTCAGGAGACCCGCCGATGGGATGAGGCGAAGAATACTTCCTATGCCATGCGTTCCAAGGAGGATGCCCGGGATTACCGTTATTTTCCTGACCCTGATCTGGTGCCGGTCAGCATCAGTGAGGAATTCCTGGACGAAATCAGGAGCAGACAGCCGGAGCTGCGCACTGAGAAAATGAAGCGTTACAGGGAGGAGTTTGACATCCCCGACTATGATATAGAGATCATCACAGGCTCCAAGCATATGGCGGATATTTTTGAGGAAACAGTGGCCCTGGGGGCACAGCCCAAGAAGGTGTCAAACTGGCTGATGGTAGAGACCTTAAGGCTGTTGAAGGATAAGGAGATGGATCCTGAGGATATTCGTTTCTCACCGGAAAACCTGGCGAAGCTTATTGCCCTGACAGAAGGAAAGGCAATCAATTCCACAGTGGCGAAGGAGGTTTTTGAGGTCATGTTTCAGGAGAATGTCGATCCTGAAAGGTATGTGGAGGAAAAGGGGCTTAGGATGGTCAGCGATGAGGGTGCGCTCCGCAGGACGGTTGAGGAGGTCATTGCTGCCAATCCTAAGTCAGTGGAAGATTACCGGAACGGCAAGGAGAAGGCCATCGGTTTTCTTGTGGGTCAGACCATGAAGGCGATGAAAGGAAAGGCAGATCCTGCCAGTGTCACGGGGCTGCTGAAGGAGCTGCTGTAAATGTTTACCTTCCTGTCACCTGATATTTCCGATATATCGATTTTCCCGCGGCAGCTATACCTGAGCCTGCCGCCAGATAGATTACCGGTACTGCCTGCCAGGCTGTAAAGTAATGCCCAAACAGGGGAAGGGTATAATAGTTGAAAATGTTCCATATGGCAAGGAAGGAAAAAGGAAGCCATTGCCAAACCTGAGCCGGTACTCTGTAGTAGCCCGGTATGGAAATCATGCCGGTCACCATGAGCAGGACGATGCCGATTGCCAGACTTGCAATGCTGCTGTGGGTGAGTTCCGACAAAAACATGATAAATACGGCAAAAATAACAGATGTGATCAACATAATACCGTAGGCGATCAGGATGGCCCGGCCGCAGCTTAAAGGAACATAAAAGCAGTATACAAGCTGGAAGGGTGCAGTAAAGCC
>CAMWJV010000011.1 GCA_947174665.1 uncultured Lachnospiraceae bacterium | reverse complement strand
CAAGTTTATCTTTGACAAATGTTTGTAAGGTGTACCCTAACGGATTTGAAGCAGTTAAGAATTTTAATCTTCAGATCGCAGACCAGGAGTTCATCATTTTCGTAGGACCTTCCGGATGCGGTAAGTCCACCACCCTTCGTATGATCGCGGGTCTGGAGGATATTTCTTCCGGTGAGCTGAAGATTGGTGACAGAGTTGTAAACGATGTGGAGCCCAAGGACCGTGACATCGCCATGGTATTCCAGAACTACGCTCTGTATCCTCATATGTCCGTGTATGACAACATGGCATTTGGTCTGAAGCTGAGAAAGGTTCCCAAGGATCAGATAGATAAGATGGTAAAAGAGGCGGCTAAGATTCTGGATCTGACTCCCCTTCTTGACCGTAAGCCCAAGGCTCTGTCCGGTGGTCAGAGACAGCGTGTTGCCATGGGTCGTGCAATCGTTCGTAATCCTAAGGTGTTCCTGATGGATGAGCCTCTGTCCAACCTGGATGCTAAGCTGCGTGTGCAGATGCGTATCGAGATTGCAAAGCTGCATCAGAGACTGGGTACTACCATTATCTACGTTACCCATGACCAGACTGAGGCTATGACCCTTGGTACCAGAATCGTTGTTATGAAGGACGGTGTTATCCAGCAGGTAGACACTCCTCAGAATCTATATGAGAAGCCCTGCAACCTGTTCGTGGCAGGATTCATGGGTTCCCCTCAGATGAACTTCCTGGATGCAACCGTTAAGGTGAACGGCAGCACTGCAAGCCTGGAGATCGCGGGCCACAGCATTCCTCTGTCTGCTGAAAAGTCCAAGAAGCTGATTGACGGCGGCTATGACGGAAAGGTAGTTACCTTTGGTATCCGTCCTGAGGACGTGTATGATTCCGAGGCATTTATTGCAAACTCTCCCAGCGTATTTGAGTCTACCGTAAAGGTATACGAGCTGCTTGGTGCAGAAGTTTATCTGTACTTTGATCTGGATGAGTTCCCTATCACTGCAAGGGTTGACTCCCGCACAACCGCAAGACCTGGTGACAGCATTAAGTTTGCGTTTGATCTTGAGAAGATTCATGTATTTGATAAGGAAACAGAGCAGATTATTACCAACTAGTTTAAAGTAAGTCAGGGGGGTGCTGGTAACAGCATCCCCTTTTATCAAATGGAAATATTACGTCAAAACAAGGGAAGAATGCGAAAGGTGTAGGTAGTGTTATGATTTCGAATCAGACGATTCAGACCAGTATTAATGAGTTGAAGGCAATTACCAAGGTGGATCTGGGTATATACGATCTGTCAGGGGCAATGGTTGCGTCCACTACGGAACAGATAGAGCTGAGTGGTGATTTGGTCAGAGGCTTTGCAAACTCTCCGGCGGATAGTCAGGTAATAGGAATTCATCATCTTCTGAAGATTTTGGATGATGGAGAATTACTGTATATACTGGTTGCAAAGGGAACCAGTGAAGATGCATATATGGTAGGAAAAATTGCGGTATGTCAGATTCAGAATCTTGTTATTGCATATAAGGAGCGATTTGACAGAAACAATTTTTTCCAGAATCTGCTGCTGGACAACCTGCTCCTTGTAGATATATACAACAGGGCGAAGAAGCTTCATGTGGAAGTCACAATGCCGCGAGCCATATTTTTGGTGGAGACAAAACTGGAGAAAGACGGGATTGTGACAGAGGTGCTGAAGGGTATGTTTTCGAACCAGGCAGGGGATTACATCACTGCCGTGGATGAGAGCAATGTCATTTTGATCAAAGCACTGGAAACCGGCTGCACCCAGGAGGATTTAGAGGGGATTGCAAATACCATTGTGGCGATGATGAATGCAGAGGCGATGATGAATGTGCGGGTTGCCTTTGGCACGGTGGTATCTGAACTGAAGGATGTGTCTAAATCATATAAGGAAGCAAAGCTTGCCCTGGACGTAGGGAAAATTTTTTACGCCGAAAAAAATGTGGTGGCGTACAGTACACTGGGCATCGGCAGGCTGATTTACCAGCTGCCGATCAACCTGTGTAAAATTTTTATTGAAGAAATATTCGGCGACAACGTGCCAAGCGATCTGGATGAGGAGACTTTGAATACCATCAATAAGTTCTTTGAGAACAATCTGAATGTCTCTGAGACCTCAAGGCAGCTGTTTGTCCACAGGAATACACTGGTATACAGGATAGAGAAGCTGCAAAAGAGCACAGGCCTTGACCTGAGAAACTTTGACGATGCACTGACCTTTAAGATTGCGCTGATGGTCGTGAGCTATATGAAGTATTTGAACAATAGTGAGTACTAGGCAGACAACCCCTTGAATATATTACAATGAAAGCTCAGTCTCAATGTTCAGGCAGACAGATGTGCTTTCATTGGCGAAAATAATGTTCAGGGGGTAATTTTATGCGCTATGACAGGAAAATTAAATATCTGGACTATTGCGAGAACGGAGAGCGGGTACGGGGAAGCGGATTTATAAAAACAGAGATTTTCCAGGGCTCCTTTAAAATGGAACTTACCGTGAAAGGAGTGCGCTGTGCAGGGGAGCTTGCCGGAGAAGTGATCATCTGCGGGGCAGGCAGGGAAGAGGTGCTCGGTAGAATAAAGCTTGAAGGTGGGCAGGGAGAATTCCGACACATATGTCATGTTGATTCTGAAGTCGGCATAATCGGCAGTACGGGGATTACCTGTGATGAACTGAGCGGAATCAGAATTCCTCTGGGCGAGGGACGGGAAATTAACTGCATGTGGAATAATGCACCGGGGCAGGTCGTGAAGCCGTCCACAGAGCGACCTGAAAAGCCGCCTGCAGAGCAGCCTGAAAAGCCGTCCGCAGAGCAGCCTGCAAAACAGCCGGCGAAAATGGCTGAAGAGCCGCCGGAAAAGAATCGAAAGAAGGAGGCCGGCAGGCAGGTTCCGTATCAGGAGGAGGCTGTACTGCGCCCTGCAGAAAAAGCGCCGGATCTTAAGGAAACAGAAGCAGCAATGCTCCGTGGAACGGGTTCACTCTCGAATTCCGAAGAGCAGCAGGAGGCAGTTCCTCTGCTGGAAAATAAATGGCTTCAGCTGTGCGCTATATATCCGCATATAAAGCCTTTTCGGGATCAGCGGGAATATCTCTCCATAGGGCCGGAGGATTTTGTGCTGTTTTCCTCAGAATCTTATAAGGCTGCAAGCAATAGCTTTATGCTTCATGGCTACTATAATTACCGGCATTTGATTCTGACAAGAGAAGAAAGGCGGGGGGAGATTCTGTATTATGTAGGGGTTCCCGGGAATTATTATGACAGGGAGAAGCAGGTTGCGATCATGTTCGGCTTTGAGAGTTTTGAGTGTGCGCAGGAGCCGGCACAATCCTCAGACTTCGGTTATTATATGATGAAAGTGCAGCTGTGATGTAATAACCGCAGAAGAAAAACAAGCGCGGCGGAGCGGCATTTGTTTTTCTGCGGTTATTAGCGAGCAAACGTCCGATGAAATCGGACAAAAAGCGCTGAAAGCGCGAGTTTGCGAGTTTATATGATATAATAACCGCAGAAGAAAACAAGCGCGGATGTTTAGACGGAAAATGTTGCGGCGGTTGTGAACAGGACGGCGCTGGATGTTGACCTTGGCTGGATGAATGATTTATGTCACACCGGTACTGAAAGGAGGGATAAAGCTCTCCTCCGCTGTGCAGCCCTCCTGAATAAAGCCGTTCTCAATACCGATTTTCTCAGCAAAATCAAGAACTCTATCGTATTCTTCATCTGTGATCCGACGGTTTAGCCCGGGAATTTGTGCCGTTTGTTCCATGGGAGTGTACTGATTCAAAATGCTGACATAAATGTCATTTCTGTAAGTGCTGTGCAGATACCGTAAGATTTTCTTGGAATCCTTTACCTGGCCGGGGAGTACAAGATGGCGCACAATGACACCGCTTTTCATCATGCCGGTCCTTTCGTCAAATTTCGGGGGGCCTGCCTGGCGGAACATTTCTGCGATGGCGGCTGTTGCCTTCGGGAAGTAGTCCGGGGCATGAGAATAGGCGCCGGAAAGCTCCTCGGAGTAATATTTTAAATCCGGCAGCCAGATGTCCACAAGTCCTTCCAGCAGGCGAAGTGAAGAGACTTCTTCATAGCTTCCCGTGTTGTATACCACGGGGATGGACAGTCCTTTTGCCCTTGACAGCCGGATGGCGCGGCAAATCTGAGGGATGAAATGTCCTGCGGTCACAAGATTGATATTTGCGGCCTGGCGGTCTTCAAGTTCTAAAAATATCTCTGCAAGTCTTTCCGGGGTGATGGATTTTTCAGCTTTGCCGGTGGCGATGGTGTGGTTCTGACAGAAGCTGCACCGGAGTCCGCAGCCGAAAAAAAAGACCGTGCCCGATCCACAGGAGCCGGAGATACAAGGCTCCTCCCAAAAGTGGAGGGCTGCCCGGGCTACGGTTATTTCAGAGGTCTGACCGCAGAAACCGGTCTGCCCTGCGGTGCGGTTGGCATGGCACTGTCTGGGGCAGAGAGTGCAGTCGGACATATATGCGGTTATTTGGGAAGGAGTCATAGTTATATCCATTTTATCTGTCAGATAAGGTTACCATTCTGAGTTTTGTGTTGTCAGCAGCTTATTTGTGCAATGCAAAAAAGCAAATACACAAATACCGCACATCCGGACACAACTCCACCCGGCTTCCTCACGGCACATGAGAGCTTCTGTTTAGTGCTGCTTTGTTCCCAACCTGACACGGTTCACAGATTCCCATTGCGCGAGACCGAATTTCACCATCACGCCACGAATGTACGGCTTTATTAGTTTATCGGTTTCCGGTTGTTTTGTCAAGGTTTTTACTGTTATAATATAAGAAAACACCAGCGTAAGCTTGCGAGTCTAAGGAGGTAAGGAGAGAGGTTATGGTAAAGCATATCATTTTATGGACATTGAAAGAGGAATTGACATCGGAAGAGAAGGCGGCGGTAAAGGCCGGGATTAAATCCGGACTGGAAGGGCTGGCGGGCAGGATTCCGGGTTTGCTGGAGATTAAGGTGCATACGGAGGGATTGCCCAGCTCCAATGTGGATTTGATGCTGGATTCTTCTTTTGCAGATGAGGCGGCGCTGAAGGGCTATGCGGTCCACCCGGAACATGTGGCGGTGGCGGACGGGAAGGTCCGGCCATACACGGCAGTCAGAAGCTGTATGGATTTTGAAGTATAACGCGGCAGTGCCATAACGCAGAGAAAGATGAAAGGGAAAGCGAAAAGGGGCGGTACATGAAAATAAAAGTAAAAAACATGAAATATGAGGATGTTCTGGCAAAGCCCATAGGACTCCATCGACAGCCCCGGAGGTCCGGATTCCTGTTCAGGACACTTTTGAAGCTGGTGTCTTTTCCTGCCCTGAGGGCCACGCATTTTACCTGCAGGAAAATAGGCATGGAGAAGCTGGGAAAAGAAGAGCCCTGTCTGTTTTTGATGAATCATTCCAGCTTCATTGATCTGAAGATTGCTGCCACGATTCTATACCCAAAAGCATTTAACATTGTCAGTACCTCGGACGGCTTTGTGGGAAAGAGTTGGCTGATGTATACCGCCGGTTGTATTCCCACGAAAAAGTTTGTGACAGACATGGTGCTGGTGCGGGATATGATGTTTGCCCTGAAAAAGCTGAAAAGCTCTGTGCTCATGTATCCGGAAGCCAGCTACAGTTTTGACGGAACATCCACACCGCTGCCCGATACGCTGGGGAAATGCCTGAAGATTATGGGTGTGCCGGTGGTGATGATCCGGACCTATGGGGCATTTTCCAGGGATCCCCTGTACAATAATCTGCAGCTGCGGAAAGTGGATGTGTCGGCGGACATGGAATATCTGCTTTCTCCGGAAGATATTTCGAAAAAGAGTGTGGCAGAGCTCAATGCAATTTTGACGGAAAAGTTCAGCTTTGATAATTTCCGCTGGCAGCAGGAGAACAATATCCGCATTGCGGAGGCATTCCGGGCGGACTGCCTGAACCGGGTGCTATACAAATGTCCCCATTGCAGCGTGGAAGGAAAGATGCTGGGGAAGGGTACGAAGCTGACCTGCGGAAACTGCGGAAAGGAGTATGTGCTGACAGAACTGGGGTTTATGGAGGCGCTGGAGGGTGACACGGAATTTCCTCATATCCCGGACTGGTACCGCTGGGAGAGAGAATGTGTCAGAAGGGAGCTGGAGGAAGGCACCTACAGTCTGGATGTAGCGGTAGACATCTGCGTGATGGTGAATATGAAATGTATTTACAGGGTTGGCTCCGGCAGACTGCGGCACAGTGCAGAGGGTTTTCATCTGACGGGCTGCGATGGGAAGCTGGACTATTTCCAGAAGCCGGCGGCATCCTACAGCCTTTATGCCGATTATTACTGGTACGAGATCGGGGATATGATCTGCATCGGAAACACGGATATCCTGTATTATTGTTTTCCCACCGAGGGCGGCGATATTGTGGCCAGAACCAGGCTTGCCACGGAAGAACTGTATAAAATGGTAACGGCTCAGCCGGCAAAGGATTAACGGCAGCAGAAATGTGGAGAGGGAGGAATTACATTTCCTCATCCTCTCCTTTTTTTGCGGTAGTGTCAGACGCTGCCTTGTTTCTTGCCCGCAGCTCGGTGAAAAAGGTTTTCAGCATATCGCTGCATTCCTGCTCAAGGATGCCGCGGGAGACTTTTACCTGGTGGTTGAATTCCGGCATCTCCAGGATATTCAGGATGGAACCGGCGCAGCCTGCCTTTGGGTTCATGCAGCCCATTACCACCTCGGGAATGCGGGCCTGGACGATGGCTCCGGCGCACATCTGACAGGGTTCCAGAGTCACATACAGGGTGCAGCCCTCCAGCCGCCAGTCGCCTATTACCTTGCTTGCCTTTCTGATGGCGGTGATTTCCGCGTGGCAGAGTGTGTTCTTATCCGTGTTGCGGCGGTTATAGCCCCGCCCGATAATTTTTCCTTCATAGACGATGACACAGCCGATGGGTACCTCGCCCAGAGTGTAGGCCTTCCTTGCCTGTTTTAACGCTTCCCGCATATATTTTTCCTGAATATTTGTGACAACCGCCATAGTTTCCCCCGAATCCAGAGCTATTCGTAAAGTCATCTCAGCATGATTTCTGTGTAGCTGAAATTTGACAATTTCTTCAATAACATATAGTATAAATTGAAAAGGCTTATGCGTCAATGAAAGTTGTCGAGATAAACCATAAGGTCAGCAGAGGCGGTCAGTGAATCGGAAAGGGAGCAGGGGGGAAATCCATGGTATCAATAAAAGAGGTTGCAAAGCACGCCGGGGTAGCTATCTCCACGGTGTCAAAGGTGTTGAACGGTTATCCGAATATCAGTGAGGAGACAAAGAGAAAGGTCAATGACGCAATTAAAGAGTTGAATTATATTCCCAATTCTATTGCCTCTGCGCTTTCCTCCAAGCAGTTCGGGCGCATTGCACTGCTCCTGGACCCAAAGCGTCAGACCCAGGCCATTGACCAGGTGTTTATGCAGTATCTGCTGGGGGCGCTGGACAAGGCGAAGGAGTTGAATGTAGAAGTAATTACAGTGTTTACATCCATGATCACCGGAATGGACGCGGAGGAGATTACCAGATATTTCCTGTCCCAGAGCATATCGGCGGTGATCATCTACGGCCTCTCCAAGGAGGACAGGATACTGCAGAAGCTGATAGAGGGCAGAAATTTTGCCTGTGTGGTAGTGGACGCACCTATTGTCAACCCAAGGACCACCTCCGTCAGCATTGACCATGAGCAGGCCCAGTATGATGTGGCGAAAAAGACGGTGGCGGACGATAAATGTAAATCCATTTTGTATATTTCAGGAAAAAAAGACGGTTTTGTCACGGAACAGAGATTGCGGGGAATGAAGCGGCTGACGGAAGAATTGAAAATACCCATGCTGGTGCGCCAGGGGGATTTCAGCGAATTGGCTGCCAGAAATGTCACCCTGAAGTATGCAAAAAATAAGGACTGCGTGGTGTGTGCTTCCGATCTGATGGCAATCGGTGCAATGAACGCGCTGATTGACATGGATATATTCCGCCCTGTGTGCGGCTTTGACGGCATCACCCTCATGGGCTATGTGGGTAAGCAGATGAACACTGTCCGCCAGGATTTTTATTCCATCTCCAGCAGGGCTGTGGAGGAGGTCAAATTGCTGATGGACGGTCAGGAGGGACAGCGGGTGGTGATGCCGCACAGTGTTGTGAAAATGTACTATAAGGATATTATCTGCTGAATCAGTGGTTGCTTTGTCTATTTTTCACAAAATTTTATTTACCCCTTGCGGAAAACGTTTTCCGGTGTTATTCTGGTAATAACAGGGAACCATAACATATGCAGGACAATCAAATCGGAGGTATTCAATTATGAATCTGGAGAAACAGTTAAGTAAACTGACAGACAAGATGTACGGCAAGACTATCAAGGCATGTACCGATGCCCAGCTGTACAACAGCGTACTGCAGCTGACAAAGGAGCAGATGGCGGAGAAGCCCGTTATTGAAGGCAAAAAGAAGGTATACTATATTTCCATGGAGTTTCTGATCGGTAAGCTCCTGTCCAACAATCTGATCAATCTGGGAATCTATGAGGAGTTGAATGAGCTGCTGAAAAAGAACGGTAAGAGCCTTGCAGCTATTGAGGAGGCTGAGCCGGAGCCCTCTCTGGGCAACGGCGGTCTGGGGCGTCTTGCGGCATGCTTCCTGGACTCTATCGCAACGCTGGGTCTGCCCGGCGACGGAATCGGTTTAAATTATCACTATGGTCTGTTCAAGCAGGTATTTAAGGAGCGTCTGCAGAAGGCGGAGAAAAATGACTGGATAGAGGAGAATTCCTGGCTTACCGACACGGGCACCCGCTTTACCGTTGCCTTCGGCAGCAGGAAGGTGACATCCGTACTTTATGACATTGATGTCATCGGATATGAGAACGGCTGCAACAAGCTCCACCTCTTTGATGTGGAGTCCGTTGACGAGGGACTGGTAAAGCATGGAATCAACTTTGACAAGACTGCAGTTGAGAAGAATCTGACACTGTTCCTCTACCCCGATGATTCCGACGAGGCAGGCAATCTGCTGCGCATTTACCAGGAGTATTTTATGGTGAGCAACGGCGCCCAGCTGATCATCCGCGAGCTGAAAGAGAGGGGCTGTGATCTGTACCACATGGATGAGTATGCGGCTATTCAGATTAACGATACTCATCCCACCATGGTGATTCCTGAGTTGATCCGTATCCTGACCTGGGAGGAAGGGTTCACCATCGAGGATGCGGTGAATGTAGTGAGCAGAACCTGTGCTTACACGAACCACACCATCCTGGCGGAGGCGCTGGAGAAGTGGCCCCTGGAGTACATTGAGAAGGTGGTTCCTCAGCTGGTGCCCATCATCAAAGAACTCAGCGCCCGGGTCGCAAAGAAGTATACCGATCCCAAGGTGCAGATTATCGACGAGAACAAGCGCGTACACATGGCGCATATTGATATTCACTACGGCTACAGTGTCAACGGTGTGGCGGCAATCCACACGGACATTTTGAAGGAGACGGAGCTGAATTGTTTTTACAAGCTTTATCCGGATAAGTTCAATAACAAGACCAACGGCATTACCTTCCGCCGCTGGCTGCTGTCCTGCAACAGGGAGCTGACGGAATTGCTTACCAAGACCATCGGCGACGGCTATAAGAAGGATGCGGACCAGCTGGAAAAGCTGCTGGCGAAGAAGGACGATGCTGCTGTGCTGAATGCCATTGAGGACATCAAGAAGCAGAAGAAGAAGGCGCTGGCAGCATACATTCGGGAGAAAGAGGGCATCACTCTGGATCTCAACTCCATCTTTGACATTCAGGTGAAGAGACTACATGAGTACAAGCGTCAGCAGATGAATGCACTGTACATCATTCATAAGTACCTGGAGATCAAGGCGGGCAAAAAGCCGGTGAGACCCATGACCTTTATCTTCGGTGCGAAGGCGGCTCCCGCTTATGTGATAGCTCAGGACATCATCCACCTGCTGCTGGTGCTGTCCGAGATCATCAACAAGGACCCCGAGGTGAGTCCATACATGAAAGTGGTCATGGTGGAGAATTACAACGTGAGCTATGCGGAGAAGCTGATTCCTGCCTGTGACATATCCGAGCAGATTTCCCTGGCATCCAAGGAGGCTTCCGGCACCGGCAACATGAAGTTTATGCTGAACGGAGCCGTCACCCTGGGCACCAGCGACGGAGCTAATGTGGAGATTCATGAGCTGGTGGGAGATGACAATATCTATATCTTCGGTGAAAAGAGCGACGCCGTCATTGAGCACTATGAGAAGAAGGATTATGTGCCGAAGGACTATTACAAAAAGAGCCCCGTCATCAAAGCGGCCGTGGACTTTATTGTCAGCAAGGAAGCGCTTGCCGTGGGACACAAGGAGAACCTGACCCGCCTGCATGATGAGCTGCTGAACAAGGACTGGTTTATGACGCTGCTTGACCTGGAGGACTATATAGCCGTGAAAGACAAGGCGTTTGCGGATTACGAGGACAGGGACAAGTGGAAGAAGATGATGCTGGTGAACATCGCCAAGGCCGGATTCTTCTCCTCCGACAGAACCATCGCTGAGTATAACAGGGACATCTGGAAGTTGAATTAACAGTTCTGCCATGCGGCAAGCCACGCCGCCCGAATGGCAGTAGTTTCCTGCTCAGACACGCTTCCGCTCGAGAAAAAACGTAACGGTACATAAGTCTCCTAAGTACGGAGACTAAGTACCGACGTTTTTTACGGTCTTTGCAGGAATCTACTGCCCCAGGCGGCTAATAGCAGGCATGACTGAACTGTTATAACGATAGTAAGAGAGGACATAAATATGAAAAAAGCATTGAGAAAGAGACTGACGGGCTTTGGATTAGCCGTCATGATGGTGTTTACGTTTGTGCTTGGATTTATCAGCACACCGGTCACGGTGAGAGCTGATGAGGGAGCGGTCATCAAGCTGCACTACAACAGGCCGGACGGAGATTATGCTCCCTGGCGGGTATGGTTCTGGGAAGCCGGAGCCGAGGGCGGCGACTACTTTTTTGAAGAGACGGACGGGGAGCAGATAGCCACCATGAATGTTTCCCCGGGTGTGACCAGCGTGGGTTTTATTGTCCGCACGGAAGACTGGTCAAAGGATGTGAATAAGGATCAGTTTATCGACATCCCGGAGGTGATTTCCGGTACGGTACACATCTATGTAGAAGCCGGTGTTGAAGGATTTACCAAGGAATATGGAGATGATGTAGTGAAGGGTATTAAGCTGACCGGTGCTGTTTACGGGGGCGACGGCACCGTCGCGGTGGAAGTGACTGCCCCGCTGGATCAGCCGGAGACAGCCTTTGTCATAACCGGCAGCGAGGGTAAGGTTGAGATTGCCGGTGTGGAGAGTTCGGGAAATACCTATACCCTGACCCTGGAGACAGAACTGGATCCTTTTGGAACATATACCATCACCTTTGAAGAAAATGATTATAAGGTCAGTATGCCAAACGTCTTTTCCACCGATTCCTTTGAGGCGGAATATACTTACACGGGAAATGACCTGGGCGCAGTATGGACACTTGAAAAGACCACATTCAGAGTGTGGGCGCCCATGGCGCAGGAAGTTTATGTCAACCTGTATGAGTCGGGAGATGCGGGTGCCTCGGATCTGATTGAAAGCCTTTCCATGACCAGGGATGTAAACGGTACTTGGGTACTGGAGGCGGAAGGAGACAGGAACGGGGTATACTACACCTACAAGACCGTCACCGGCGGGCAGGAGGCGGAAGCCTGTGACCCTTATGCCAGAACCACCGGTGTCAACGGCGATCGTGCCATGGTAATCGATCTGGACAGCACGGACCCGGAAGGCTGGGAGAATGACAGCAACCCTCATGCAGGGGAGAAGATTACGGATGCGATCATCTACGAACTTCACATGAGAGATTTTTCTTCTGATGAGAGTTCCGGTATTGAGAATGTAGGAAAATATATCCAGTTTACGGAGAAGGGAACAAAGACTGCCGGAGGTGTGACTACAGGCATTGATTACCTGAAGGAGCTTGGCATCACTCATCTCCACATTCTTCCTATGTATGATTTCGGCTCCGTGGATGAGACGGGAAGCGGATTTAACTGGGGCTATGACCCGAAGAACTACAATGTGCCTGAGGGCTCCTACTCCACAGACCCCTACAATGGCGCGGTTCGTGTGAATGAGGTAAAGCAGATGGTCCAGGCTCTGCACGGTGAGGGGATCAGCGTGGTGATGGACGTTGTGTACAACCATGTACAGAGCGGTGAGGATTTCTGCTTCAATAAGCTGGTGCCCGGGTATTTCTCCCGCATCAATGAAAACGGAAGCTATTCCAACGGCTCAGGCTGCGGCAATGATACCGCAAGCGAGCGCAGCATGGTGAGAAAATATATTGTGGATTCTGTGTGCTACTGGGCGGACGAATATCACATAGACGGTTTCCGCTTTGACCTGGTGGGACTGCTGGATGTGGAGACCGTGAACCAGATTGTGGAGGAAGTGCACAAGACTCATCCTGACGTGATATTCTACGGTGAAGGCTGGACAATGTCCACAAATGTGACAAAGCCGGGCGTGACGATGGCTACCCAGCAGAATTCCGCACAAACCCCCGGATTTGCATATTTCAATGACAATATTCGCGACGGCCTGAAAGGCGGCGTATTTAATGAGACGGAGACCGGTTACATATCCGGTTCTACATCCAGCTTCGAAGTGGCGAGAGCATTTACGGGAAATTCAAGCTGGTGCGGCAGTCCTGCACAGACTGTTAACTATGCGTCCTGCCATGATAATCTCACATTGTTTGACAGACTGCAGAAGTCTCGTTCGGATGCTTCCAGGGAGGATCTGATCCGGATGAACAATCTGGCGGCGGTAATCTATATGACTTCTCAGGGTGTGCCCTTTATGCAGGCGGGCGAAGAGATGCTGCGGAGCAAGGTGAATGCGGACGGCAGTTTCAACAGCAACAGCTATAACTCCGGCGACGAAGTCAACAGCATCAGGTGGAGCAATCTGGAGCAGGCGGAATATCAGCAGGTACTGGATTACTATAAGGGACTGATCGCCTTTAGAAAAGAGCATGCAGTCTTACGTCTGGCCGATGCCCAGGCGGTGCAGGAGCATGTGTCCCGGGTGGAGGACGTGCCTCAGAATGTCTTAGCCTTTGATCTGACCGGAGGCGTGGAAGGGGAGACGGCGGAGGAAATGTTTGTCATCTTCAATCCTAATACTGAGGCTGCAGAGGTAAAACTTCCCGCAGGCGGCTGGAGCGTATATATTAACGGGGAGAAGGCAGGAACCCAGGCGTTGGAGGGTGTTTCGGGCAAGGTAAGCGTTGCGCCGATTTCCGCAATGGTGCTGATTAAGGATGACAGTGTGCCTGTAGTGGAGCAGCCGGATGCATCTGAGGAATCCCCGGCGGTCGGGAGTACTGCGGATCCGGTGCCGAAGGAAAGAATGGACGTTGTTCTGATCGGCGTGGCCTGCGCTGTAATACTGGCAGTAGTGGGCGGCGTGCTGATCGTTTTGGGAAAAGGAAAAAATAAGAATAAGAAATAAGAGGGTTACAGCCATGAGAGCGAGTGGTGTTTTATTGCCGGTTTCCAGTTTGCCATCGGCATACGGAATCGGATGTTTTTCGAAAGAAGCATATGACTTTGTAGACAGGCTGAAAAAAGCGGGGCAGTCCTACTGGCAGATACTGCCCCTTGGCCCCACCAGCTATGGGGATTCGCCATACCAGTCATTTTCCACTTTTGCGGGAAATCCTTATTTTATTGACCCGGAGGATTTGGTGGAGAGGGGATATATCTCAAAGAGCAAGTGCGACAGCTATGACTTTGGGGACAATGCCGAATATGTGGATTATGGCAAGATTTACGAGAGCCGATTCCTGCTTCTGCGGGAGGCATGGAAGAACAGCAAGATTGCCAGGGAGCCTGCCTTTCGCATTTTTGTAAAGGACAATGCCCATTGGCTGGACGACTATGCGCTGTATATGGCGGTGAAAGTGTCTTTTGACAATGTGAGCTGGGTGGAGTGGGACGAGGATATCAGGACCCGCAGGCCCGAGGCGCTGGAGGCTTACCGTAAAAAGTTTGCCGAAGAGATAGAGTTTTACCAGTTCCAGCAGTATATGTTCCGTGTTCAGTGGGAGAAGCTTAAAGCTTATGCCAACCGCAAGGGAGTAAAGATTATCGGGGACATTCCAATCTATGTCGCCTTTGACAGCTCTGATGCATGGGCGAATCCGGAGCTCTTCCGGTTTGATGAGAACTGTAATCCCACAGCTGTGGCGGGATGCCCGCCCGACGCATTTTCTGCAACAGGGCAGCTCTGGGGTAATCCGCTGTACAGATGGGACTATCATAAAAAGACCGGCTACGAGTGGTGGATGAAGCGGCTGGAAGCCTGCTTTAAGATGTATGATGTGGTGCGCATAGACCATTTCAGGGCGTTTGATGCCTACTATGCAATTCCGGCAGGCATGAAGACCGCAGAGATAGGGGAGTGGGAGCCGGGACCGGGATATTCCCTTTTCGAGACCATGAAAAAGAGGCTGGGAGAGAGGGAAGTCATTGCGGAAGACCTTGGCTTTTTGACCCCGTCTGTGTTAGAATTGGTGCAGCGCACCGGATATCCGGGCATGAAGGTGCTGCAGTTTGCATTTGATTCCAGAGAGGACAGCGATTATCTGCCTCATAATTACGGGAAGAACGCTGTGGCTTATACCGGAACCCATGACAATGATACCACTCTGGGTTGGTACGGGCAGCTGGCGGAGGCTGACAAGGAGTTCTGCAACCGCTATTTGAATCTGGGGAAATGCGGCAGCAATGAAGAAATCAAATGGGAGTTTATCAGGGCAGTGCTTTCCTGCGTTGCGAATTTGGCAGTGATTCCCATGCAGGATTATCTGGGCCTGGGTTCGGAAGCCCGTATCAACACTCCATCTACCCTGGGAGGCAACTGGACATGGCGGATGAAGAAAGGGGCGTTTACCAAAGAGCTTGCGGCGGAAATCAGAGAGATGTCGGAGCTCTACGGAAGGACACCCAAAAAGGTGAAGGCGAAAGCGGAGAGCGCTAAGAGCGGGAAATCCGCAAAAACCGCGAAAGCCGGAAAAGGCAAGAAAAGCGAAAGCGTTGGAAGCGGAAAAGCCGGAAAGGGTAAGAAAGCCGAAAACGGAAAGGCCGGAAAGGGCAGGAAAGCCGAAAACGCCGGAAGCGGAAAGGCCGGAAAGGGCAGGAAAGCTGAAAACGCCGGAAGCAGTAAGAAAGCGGGAAAGGAAAACAAGAAAGCATAAATGGAAATTCACGGATTTAACAAGACAACATTATTGGATTATCCGGGACATGTTGCAGCCACCGTTTTTACGGGTGGCTGCAATTTTCGCTGCCCCTTTTGCCACAACGCTGATCTGGTGCTGAATCCCGGATCCCAGACCCTGGTGCCGGAAGGGGAGGTGCTTTCGCACCTGAAAAAAAGGCGGGGAATTCTGGAGGGAGTCTGTATTACCGGTGGGGAACCAACACTGCAGCCTGATCTGCCTGACTTTATCAGGAAAGTCCGGGAGTTGGGCTATCTTGTGAAGCTGGATACCAACGGCTACATGCCTGAGGTGCTTACGCGTCTGTTGGCGGAAGGTATGCTGGATTATGTGGCTATGGATGTGAAGGCGGCTCCTGATAACTATCAAAATGCCTCCGGCTGTCCCGGTTTAATCTTTGACAGGATAGAGAAAAGTATTTCCGTATTGAAAGACTGTAAAATTCCCTATGAGTTCCGGACGACTGTGGTGCAGGGCCTTCACACTGTGCAGGAATTTGATGCTATCGGCCGGCTGCTGGAGGGCAGCCGGGTCTATTACCTGCAGGCATTCAGAGAGAGCGAGAATGTGATACAGGAGGGATTTCGGACTTTTCCGGCGGATGTTATGGAAGAAATCCGGAAAAAGGCAGGAAAATACATAGACAAAGTGGAGCTTCGTGGTGTAAAGTGAGAAGGAAATCACTATGTTCGAAAGTTCCTCACTAAGTGATTTCGCGCTCTGCGAAGCAGAGCTTCTTCTCACAGAAGAATGTCTCTGACGAGCCATTCTTCATTCAATGTATGTGCTGTTAAAGCATGCAAGGGGTATAGAAGTGAACATAAAAAGGTTATTCGGAGATAAAAAATTTTACGCTATGGTTCTGGGCGTTGCGGTGCCTATCGTGATTCAGAACGGCTTCACCAACTTTGTCAGTCTGCTGGACAACATCATGGTGGGGCGGGTCGGCACGGAGCAGATGACGGGTATCGCTATTGTGAACCAACTGCTGCTGGTGTTTAATCTTGCTATTTTCGGGGCAATTTCCGGTGCCGGTATTTTTGGCGCGCAGTTTTACGGATGTGAGGATCACAAGGGCGTACAGCGTACCTTCCGCTTTAAGCTGTATATCTGCCTGGCTATCGTACTTCTGGGTCTTCTGATTCTTTTATGTGCAGGTGACAGCCTGATCATGCTGTACCTCCACGGGGAGGGGCAGGATGTGGAACTGGAGGCTACCCTGGGCTACGGGAAGCAGTATCTGGTGGTGATGCTGACGGGGCTTCTGCCCTTTGCTGTGGAGGAGATATATGCCAGCACCCTGCGCGAGTGTGGGGAGACAAGAATTCCCATGGTGGCAGGGGTGGTCGCCGTGTGCGTAAATCTGGTGCTGAATTATCTGTTGATTTTCGGTAAGTTCGGATTCCCGGTACTGGGCGTGGTGGGGGCCGCCGTGGCGACAGTCATTTCCAGATATGTGCAGGCGCTGATCGTCATCCTGTGGACCCACACCCACATGGAGAGAATGCCTTTCATTCGGGGGGCATACCGTGAATTTAAGATTCCCGCTAATCTTGCGGGCAAGATTCTGTGCAAGGGAACGCCGCTGATGATCAACGAGATTTTGTGGGCGGCGGGAATTGCGGTCTTAAACCAATGCTATTCCATGAGGGGGTTGGAGGCTCTGGCAGCATTGAATATTACCAGCACTATCTCCAATCTGTTCAATGTTGTGTTTATGTCCATGGGAAGCGCCATTGCCATCATAGTGGGGCAGCTTCTGGGAGCAGGAAAGATGGAGGAGGCAAAGGATACGGATGCCAAGCTCATCACCTTTGCAGTATTGTCCTGCCTTGGGTTTGGTGCAGTTCTGTTCCTGCTTGCTCCGCTGTTTCCGAAACTGTACAATACCAGCGAATTTCCGGAGGTGCCGGGGCTGGCGGCCAGCCTGCTGCGGGTGGCTGCATGCTGTATGCCCATATGGGCCTTTATGCACACCACTTATTTTACCCTGCGGACAGGCGGCAAGACCATTGTGACCTTTCTCTTCGACAGCGTGTTCCTCTGGTGTGTGACTACGCCCTTTGCCTTTGTACTGAGCCGTTTTACCCCGCTGCCCATTGTGCCGCTGTACCTGAGCTGCCAGCTGCTGGATCTGATTAAATGCGCTATTGGTTTTGTGCTGGTGAAGAAGGGTGTGTGGGTGAACAATATAATAGGAGGTAATAAAATATGATCAAAGGATTTAAAATGAAGCTTTATCCCGGCCAGGAGGCGGAGTATGAGAAGCGCCATAACGAGCTGTGGCCGGAAATGCAGGACATGATCCATGAGCATGGCGGAAAGAACTACACCATATTTCTGGACAGGGAGACCCTGACTCTATTCGGTTACATTGAAATTGAGGATGAGGAACTTTGGGCAAAAGGCGCTGACACGGCGATCAATCGCAAGTGGTGGGATTTTATGGCGGACATTATGGAGACAAATCCCGATAACAGTCCTGTCAGCATTGATCTGCAGACAGTGTTTCATTTGGATTAATGATAGTCGGGCATCCGCCCTATAGAATTGCCTGCACGACTTACCTTTAGTGAGCAAGCTCCCACAGGTAAGCAGCGCAGGCAATTCTGCATGGCTGAATTATGTCACATCGTTGGCGCTTTCCAGTCCCGCGTCGAAATCCAGGGCATTCTGCAGAGTGGTCTCGGCGATGGCACTCAAGGCCTCCCTGGTGAAAAATCCCTGGTGAGAAGTAATCATCACATTGGGGAAGGACAGGAGCCTTGCGGTGGTGGAGTGCTCCAGAATTTCGTCGGAGCGATCCTCAAATACATTGTTGGTTTCTTCCTCATACACATCCAGTCCTACTCCGGCAAACTTGTGCATTCTGATTCCTTCGATCAGATCGTCCGTCTTCACCAGTGCACCTCTGGAAGTGTTTACCAGAACCACGCCGTCCTTCATCTGTCGGATGGTGTCGATATTGATCAGGTGATAGGTGGAGTCCATGAGAGGGCAGTGGAGAGAAATGACATCACTGTCAGATAGCAGGTGCTCCAGGGAAACATATTCCACAAAGTCCTTCAATGCCGGATTCTCATATACATCATAGGCAATCACTTTCATGCCGAAGCCACGGCAGATGCGGCACATGGCGGCACCAATCTTTCCGGTTCCGACAATGCCTGCCGTCTTTTCAAAAAAGTTAAAGCCCATAAGACCGCTGAGGCTGAAATCATTCTCTCGAACCTTGTTATATGCCTTGTACAATCTGCGGTTGGCAGCCAGAGCGAGAGCCATGGCATGTTCGGCAACCGCCTCCGGGGAATAGCCCGGCACTCGCATGACACGGATGTCATATCTTTTTGCGGCATCCATATCTACGTTATTGAAACCTGCACAGCGCATCAGAATCAGACGTATGCCTTTTTGATGCAGGATTTCGATGGTATGAGCACCTACGTCGGAGCTGACGAAGGCGCAGACAGCATCAAAGCCTTCGGCCAGCGTGGCTGTCCGGGGGTCAAGGTCGGATTTTGTGTATTCAATTTCCAGGCCGGAAAAGTCTGCCAGAGTCTCCTGAAAAGAATCTTTGTCGTAGCTCTTGGTGTCATAAAACAAAATTTTCATTGATGAGTACCTCCTCTATCCATGCGCATATTTGTTCATGAGCATGCATATTCTGTTACAGTCTGCCCTCAAAGTCTGCTGCGTATTCATTTCTGCAAGCAATGCAGCAAGCCAGTCTGCTGCGGGGTATTGACTTAATCTGCAATTCAGTTCCACATTTATAAGAGGGGGCCAGGCCCCCTCTTTTGTCCGTCTTGCATACAGCGCAGCAAGGAAAGAATGCGAAGCATTCTTCGAAGCGAGCTTGCGGCACTTTTTTATCCCATGGTGATGACTACATTATATTCCGTCTTGCCCTTCTCATAGGGAATGATATGTCCGTCTACGGCTTTGCCGTCCACGGTCATGGAAGCCACGCCCTTCTGCACATTGCCGGGATTTTTTACCTGAATGTGATAAACACCCTCCCGGAACTGTCTGGTGATGTTGAAGTCGCCGAAGCCGACCGGCACGCAGGGGTCAACGGAGAGCCCATTGTGGGTAGGGTACACGCCCAGAATGTACTGGGAAATATTTACGAAGGTCCATGCCGCCGTGCCTGTGAGCCAGCTGTTCTTTGCTTCTCCGTGGTACTTGGCATCGCGCCCTGCAACCATCTGGGAGTAAACGTAAGGCTCTGTGCGGTGAATCTCGCTGATGTCCTCAATGTAAGCGGGACAGGTTTTTTTGTAGATATCAAAGGCTCTGTCGCCTCTGCCGATCACGGTTTCCGCTATGGACACCCAGGGATTGTTGTGGCAGAAGATACCTGCATTTTCTTTATATCCGGGGGGATAGGAGGAAACCTCGCCAAGCTCCAGATGATACTCTGTGTAAGCGGGCTGCAGGATCATAACGCCGTATTTGGTGTCAAGGCGTTCCTTTACGGAGTTCAGGGCACGCTCTGCCAGACCTTCTTTCACACCTACGCCAGCCAGTGCGCAGAAGCCCTGGGGCTCAATATAAATCTGGCCTTCCTTGCATTCTTTGGAGCCAACCTTGTGGCTGTATGCATCATAGGCGCGGAGGAACCAGTCGCCGTCCCAGCCGTGCGCCAGAATAGTGTCATACATAGCTGCCACTTCCTGCCGCGCTCTCGCGGCCTCGGTATTATCTCCCATAAGTTCGCAGAGCTGTGCGTACTCCTCGCCGTATTTTACAAACATTCCGGCGATAAATACAGATTCTGCAACAGGTCCTTCGCTGGGGCCGAAGGTCTGGAAGGATTCTCCGGGGTGAGCAGAGAAGCAGTTCAGGTTCAGACAGTCGTTCCAGTCTGCACGCCCGATCAGCGGCAGGCCGTGAGGGCCCTTGTGATTCACGGTGTAGTCAAAGGAACGCTTCAGGTGATTCATGAGGGGCGTGGCCACACTCATATCGTTATCGAAGGGAACCATTTCCGTCAGGATGGAAGTATCCCCGGTTTCGCGCACATATGCGGAGGTTCCGGCAATCAGCCAAAGCGGGTCATCATTGAAACCGCTGCCGATGTCGGAATTGCCCTTCTTGGTGAGGGGCTGATATTGATGGTATGCACTGCCGTCCTGGAACTGGGTGGAGGCAATGTCGATGATACGCTCTCTGGCGCGGTCGGGAATCAGGTGTACGAACCCCAGCAGATCCTGACAGGAGTCACGGAAGCCCATGCCGCGTCCGATACCCGATTCATAGTAGGAAGCGGAGCGGGACATGTTGAAGGTCACCATACACTGATACTGGTTCCAGATGTTTACCATCCTGTTTACTTTCTCGTCGCCGGATTCCACGCAGTATTTTGCAAGAAGCTGCTGCCAGTATGCCTGCAGCTCAGCGAAGGCCTTGTCCACACCTTCTTCGGAATCATATTTTTTCAGCATTTCCCATGCTTTGGTCTTGTTGATGATGCCGTGGGATTCCCACTTGTCCTCCTCATCATTCTCAATGTAGCCCAGCACAAAGATGTAGGTCTTGCTTTCGCCGGGGGCAAGGGTCACATTCAGCTGATGGGAGGCGATGGGAGCCCAGCCACTTGCCATGGAATTGGTACATTCTCCGTTTTCTACCACCTGTGGGTTATCCGCTCCCCTGTAGGCGCCGAGGAATTCCTCGCGGATGGTGTCAAAACCGGCAATCGGGGCGTTGACGGAGTAGAGCGCAAAATGGTTGCGGCGCTCACGATACTCTGTTTTGTGGAAGATGGTGGAGTCCACTACTTCCACCTCGCCGATGCTGAAGTTTCTCTGGAAATTTTTCATATCGTCATCCGCATTCCAGAGGCACCATTCCACATATGAAAATACCGAAAAGGTCTTGGCGGCGGAGGATTCGTTGGTAAGGGTCAGCTTCTGTATCTCGCAGTTGTCATTCATGGGAACAAAAGAAAGCACAGATGCCTTCAGATTGTTCCTGGAGGAAGTGAAGCGGCTGTAGCCGATGCCGTGACGGCATTCATAGCTGTCCAGCTCCGTCTTTGTGGGCTGCCAGCCGGGATTCCATACGTCGGCACCTTCCTTTATGTAAAAGTACTTGCCATTGTTGTCCGTTGGGACATCATTGTAGCGATAGCGGGTCAGCCGAAGCAGCTTTGCATCCCTGTAAAATGTATAGCCGCCGCAGGTGTTGGAAATCAGGCTGAAGAACTGGTTACATCCCAGGTAGTTAATCCAGGGAAGGGGAGTCTTAGGGGTGGTGATCACATACTCCCGGTTGGAATCATCGAAAAAACCAAATTTCATTGCATCCTCCATTCTCGCGTGCTCTGTAATCCAGACGCAGGCATAAATTGTTTTGGCATATCCTGACATTGATTATATAGAAATTCGGGAAGTAATGCAATAGAGGACAAAAATATGGTATAATGATTCTGCTGACGCAGAATTCAAGCCAGCTTACGCTGTCTTGCCACCACTTACGTGGCGCATTATACCGATGGCCATGGCTTGAAAATCAAATGTCCGCTTTGCGGCCGCTTGATTTTCTGTGCTCATGGTATAATGATGCTTAACATTTCATAATCGGAGGATTGACATGAGGAATCGGGAAAAAGTCATATTTTTAACCATGTGCAGTCTGCTTTTGTTATCAGGATGCGCGTATCGGGCATCTGAAACAGAAAACACAGTTGAAGGACGCACGAACGAGGCATCTGAAACAGAAAGCACATTTGAACGTTGGGGTTCGTTTACTGCGGATAAAACTTATAGTTATGATGAAAAATATTATGCAGTACAGGAAGTAGAATACGACGACGAAATTGGCGTTAATTATATAAAGGTATGTATTTACAAAACAGAAACAGATGAGCCTGTGTCATTTTTTTATCCGGCAAGAGCCAGAGATTTTTGGGGTATCTGTTGGGAAAATGACACTTATAATATCTGGACGCAGTCCGGCGATATCGGAGTATATTGTTATAAGTATGAAGAAATGCAATGGGAGAGAGATGAATCGGCCCAGCGCCCGGAGTATATAATATCTAAATATGATAAACACAAATAGAATTTCCGGAATATGTGAAAGAACATTAATAGAGATGCATGGTAAGGGAAATAAAGATGGAGACAAAAAGGCTGCTGATACGCAATTTTAGTGAAGATGATGCTGACGCATGTTACCAAAGCTGGGGACAGGATAGAACACTGGGGCAGTATATCGCGCCATATCCGGTGTCCGATATCCGTCAAATGGCAAATCTGGTGCGGGGCCTTGCATCCAATAGGAATGCATGGGTGATCGCGGATAAGAGATTGGAGAAAATTGTTGGTTATATTACGGTGGATGTACCGTATGAGCAGCTGGGAGTCGGAGAGATCGGATATGTAATAGGTGAAAGATATCAGAGGCAGGGGTATGCCATGGAAGCAATTCACTGTATATTAACAGAGTATCTGATCAATAAAAAGCTTTATCTCATAGAGGCGAAATGCAATGAATCAAATCATGCCTCTTTGAAGCTTATAGAGAGATCAGGCTTTCAGGCAGAGGGCAGGCTTAGAGGCAGAAGAGTTAATCTGCTCACCGGCCAGAGAAATGACTTATTGGTTTTCTCCATCACACGGGATGAGTTTATGAGAATAAAATTTGTGAAAAAACATTGCCCTGTGGGATAAAAAGCGCTATAATATATCCAGATTTTGATTGCGAGGCAGTCAGGATGCGGGGATATAGCTCAGCTGGGAGAGCGACGCGTTCGCAACGCGTAGGTCAGGGGTTCGAGTCCCCCTATCTCCACTTAATAGGAAGTATGGGAAAATGGCGGAAACCACTGTATGATCAGTGAGAATCCGCCATTTCTCATGTCATATTTTGAAGGCAGGATTGCGCCGTACAAGCCTGATTTCTATAATTATTTGTCCTGAATTTGTCATGACAAAACCCAAACGACGAAAACGGAGGAAGATACAGATTATGAACCAGACAATTGGGGAAAAAATAGCAGCCCTGAGAAAGGCGAAAAATATTACGCAGACACAGCTGGCGGAATATCTGTTTCTGGTGCCCCAGACAATATCAAAATGGGAGGTTGGAAACGGTACGCCGGATGTGGCTATGCTGCCGAAGATTGCAGATTTCTTTGGAGTGAGTATGGATGAGCTGTTTGGAAGATCGCCCCTGGACCGGGCGAAGGATTTGGTGATGAGGTATTCTGTTTTAAGGGACGATTCTTCTTTCCGGGAAGCGATGGAATGCCTGAAGCAGCGGCTTCAGACGATTGACAGCCTGCTGAAAAACGGTATTGGAGACAGGAGTCAGCTGGAGCAGGAAAAGGTTGAGCTGGAGGGCAATGAAATGCATTTGCTGCTGCAGCAAGGCTGGGAATCTGCCCAGAGAGCATTGGATCTGGCGGAGGACCTGGCGAATAGAACCGGAGAAATGCCCTTTCGCCTGCAGAGAGTCCAATTGAACAGCATGCTGGGGCACAACCGCCAGATTCGGCTGGAGTGTGAAAAGAATTTCCGCGAAGCCCCGGGGCTCGACACTCTCAGGCTTTATTATGAGGTGCTGCTCATTCTGGGACAAGATGAAACGATATTACAAATGCAGGAAACAGAAGAGACAGTCATGGAGTTGATGATGCCCCCTTCCCGGAGCAATGCCGATATATGGAATCAATGCCTTGCGGCAGCATTCCGTATAAGAGAAACCGGATATATTGAGAAACACAAGGATACGGTATTGCATTATGGCACGGCCTATGACAGATTTAGTCTGCTGTGGAAGCTGGCCGAGCTTTACAAGGAAAAGAATTTGATGGAAAAATATATTGCTGCCAGGAAAGAGGTGGTCTCTATGATGCCTGAGATGAAATGGGATGCTTATGTAGAGGAACGGATGGAGCATGCCCTGCAGCAGCTCTGAATTTCAGGGCAATGCTTTTTTGTAATTATTACAACTTCGGATTGCTGGCAGTTCCTTTTCCTGATAAGGTATGCTGTAATCATTCTAAAGAAAGAGGAGTGATTGCAAATGTATCGTTATATGCTAAGGAAGAAGGGACGTTTTCTGTTGTTTCTCGTATTGCTTGTGGCTTCCGGTGTGACGGGCCTCTTATTTTCCCTGGTTATGAGCGCATTGGTGGACTGCGCGGGAAAGACTGCGGAGGAATTATTATGGACGCTCCTTGGAAGCATTGTTTTTGTGGTAATCTGTAACCTGTTGGAACTGTCCTATCGCTGCATGAAAGCCAGGCTTTTAACGGATGCAAGATATTATCTGAAAAAAGATATTTTCACCTCGCTCATGCGCAGGACGGTAGCGGATTTTGATGCAGGGAACAGTGCTGAATACATAAACGAACTCAGCAACAATATGAATCTGTTCGAGAATGTATACTGGGGCAATTATATATGCCTGCTGGAGAGTCTGATATCCTTCGTCGGTGCGGCCGCAATCTGTATTGCCCTGCAGCCGGTTCTGCTGATATTAATGATATTTCTGGCATTTCTTTCCATGGGTGTGACCAGATTGACAACAGCACCTCTCGAAAGAAGCATGGAGGGTTTTGCCAAAAGTGCTGAACTCTATACGGCGGAAATCAAGGATGATTTCGGGGGATTCCGGCTGGCCTATACTTACGGAATTATTCCCTTCATTCTGAAAAAGCATGATAAAAAGAATCGCAGTATGGAGGACGCGAACAGGCGGAACACAAATTGCGGCATGCTCTGCGCTTATGCGGGAAATTTTGTGGGGTTGCTTTCAACTGTACTGGTGATGGCAATGGCGTCCTATTTTGCGTTGAAAGGATTGTTTTCCGCGGGAATGGTGATTGCATTCGGGCATTTGATCGGACATATCATCTCTCCCATCGTGTCAATGCCGTCTATCATCGCTAATTTCCGCGCTTCAAAACCTCTGCTGGAACGCTTTCGAAATTTGCTGGCGCAGAAGGAAGAGGCGGGTATCAAAAAAATAGATGGCTTCAGGGAAGAAATCGTTCTGGATGGAGTTTCCTTCGGATATGAAGGAAACAGGGAAGTTCTCCGTAAGCTTTCCTTCCGTTTCCGGGCAGGAAAGCATTATGCCGTTGCAGGAAGGAGCGGCTGCGGAAAGAGCACGATTCTCTTCCTGCTGTTGGGATATTACCCGGATTACAGCGGAAACATCTTCTACGATGGAATCGAATTAAGAGAGTTAAAACGGGAATGCCTGGGAAGTATTGTGGCATATGTGTCCCAGGATACTTTTTTATTTCAGGACACGATTCAGAATAACATCACTTTATATGATGAAAAATATACCCGTCAGGAAATTGAAGCCGCAGTGGAACAGGCCGGATTGAAGGAGCTTGTAGATTCCCTTCCGGAGGGTCTTTCCACAATGATTGATGAAAACGGCAAGAATTTCTCGGGCGGAGAAAAGCAGCGTCTCAGCCTCGCGAGAGCGCTGCTTCGGAAGAGCAAAGTGCTGCTGTTGGATGAGTTTACCGCCAACCTGGACAAAGAAACCGCAAGGAAACTTGAAGCGCGTATCCTGGCCCTGGAGGGCTGTCTGGTCATTACGGTCACTCACCGCCTGGAACCGGATATCCTGCAGCAATATGACGGAATACTGGAGCTGGATCAGTATTAATCAAATTAATAATTTAAATCCTGACAGGAGATGTCAACATTTATATGGTATAATGACATCAGAAATGTTACTCAAGACCTGAATAGAAAAGGAGGAGCAGGAACATGGGAAGACCTGTCACAAAATCCGAGCTGCTGAGTGCGGCGGCAGAGAATTATGAAAAAATGAATGAACTGATTTCTTCACTGACGGAAAAGGAGCTGTCAACACCTTTTGATTTTCCGGGTAAGAAGGAGGCGCATTGGCAGAGGGACAGAAATCTCAGGGACATTCTGGTGCATTTATATGAATGGCATATGCTTTTGCTGGAGTGGGTCCGTGCCAATCAAAGGGGGGAGAACAAGCCTTTTTTGCCTGAACCCTACAACTGGAAAACTTACGGGAACATGAATGTGGAATTTCAGAAAAAACACCAGGATACCACGCTGGAGCAGGCAAAGGAGATGCTGGAGAAATCACACCATGAGGTAATGGAACTGGCAAAAACTTTCAGTAATGATGAATTGTTTACCAAGGGGGTATTTAAATGGGTGGGAGGCAGCGCACTTGGCTCTTACTTTGTCAGTAATACCTCCAGCCATTATGACTGGGCTGTGAAAAAGCTGAAGGCCCACAGAAAAAACTGCGGTCAGGATTCCCGGATTCATTACACCGGAACCCGCAAGCCCGATGACCGCTGAGAGGCAACGCGCAGTCATTTTTTCCTGTTGACACTGCAGCGAGCCATTGTGTATAATATGCTTAACAAGAGAGCCAATGGCTAGAGAACACCTAGCCGCCGGCAAAAATTGATGTTACAAAAAGTAGCGCCTTAGTTTACCAGACCGAGGGCGCTATTTTTTGCGCTTAATGTAGATAACAAGAGTTATTACAGCACAAAGCATTATTACAAAGGTGAATAAGTCACTATATGTAATCATTGGCATCAGCTCCCTTTCATAAATCTCAGCAGCTGGCATATCGCCCCTTCGGCTCCCTTGGCAAGCATATTATTTTATGAATGTGCGGATAACTATGGCTATGCGGATAGCCATGATTATAATGTATAATATAAGATATAATTGTGTAAATGTCAACAGTCAACACATATGGGATTTAAGGAATAGTTAAGAACCCCGTAAAGACAGTTAAGGTCCGGGGTGGTATAATAATTCTGCGTGTATGGCGCGTTATATCGGCAATCCATGGTTTGAAAAGAAATGCAGGGAGGTATGAGGATGAAGTATGACTGTCTGATCATAGATGATGAAAGGATGCTTGCGGACAGCACCGCTGAATATTTTAACCTGTTTGATGTCAGAACGGCGGTGGCATACAGCGTCTCAGAATGCCGCGAGTTTTTCCGTGAAAGCACGGCGCAGCTTCTGCTGCTGGATATCAATCTGGGGGACGGAAGCGGGTTTGAACTCTGCAAGGAGCTTCGCAAAACCACGGATATTCCCATTCTTTTTATCTCGGCAAGGACCAGTGATGACGACAAAATTGTGGCGCTGAACATCGGTGGGGATGATTATGTCCAGAAGCCTTACACACTGGGAGTACTGCTGGCAAAGGTGAAAGCGGTTCTGAAACGTTACGGGCAGAGCAGTCACAAAGCGGAATACTCAGACGACAGACTGTGGGTGAATGCCGATGCGAAACAGGTAAAGGTGAATGACAGACCTGTCAGATTGACCGCACTGGAATTTAAGCTGTTGTGGTATCTGATAGAGAATGCGGACAGAGTGGTATCCAAGCAGGAGCTCTTTGAAAATGTCTGGGGGGACAGATTTACCGGAGATGGAACGCTGAATGTACATATCCGGAGGATTCGGGAAGCTATAGAACGGGAGCCGAACAACCCCGTATACATCACGACCGTGTGGGGAGACGGATATAAATTCAACGGAGGCAGACAGTGAAAAAGAAAGGTTTTTTGATTGGCACAACAGCGATGCTGCTGTTGGAGATGATCGCAGTCCTGATATTTGCGGTACAGGGGACGGAGCACACGCAGAATGCGGTTGCGGTAAATGAAGTGCTGCAGTCGGTGCAGGCTGACTGGGAAGATATAGAGAAGCATAACAGTGCATCGGAGCTTGCGTATGTGGTGATCGACCCGGAGGGAAACGTATTGTTCAGAACAGGCACAGGCCTGAGTGAAAGCTTGAATGAGGCAGTCATCCACAGGGATACAATACTTGACATTTGTGTCGGAAATTTAAATGTGGGAAAGCTGATCATACGGAATGACAGGGCGGAGGCACTGCGGGAGGAAAAACTGCGTGCGGCCGCTGTTTTTTCGGCGGCAATTGTGCTGCAATGCTGTGTCTGTGCTGGTTACATGATATATCTGCACAGGACGGTCACAAGGCCGTTCCGCCGGCTGGAAAATTTCGCTGAAAGAGTTGCAGGCGGCAATCTGGATGTTCCGCTTGAGATGGACAGGCAGAATATTTTCGGAGTGTTCACGGAGAGCTTTGACATCATGCGGTCCGAATTAAAAAAGGCCAGGATTGCTGAGGCACAGGCAAACGCTGACAAGAAGGAGCTGGTGGCGAAGCTCTCCCACGATATAAAGACCCCTGTGGCAAGCATCAGGGCTGCGGCAGAGGTTGGACTTGCCCTGTCCGGGACACAGAAGCAGAGAGACAACTATCAGAGGATCATCGGAAAAGCAGACCAGATCAACGCGCTGGTAACAAATCTCTTTACGGCTACACTGGAAGAACTGAGCAGACTTTCCGTGACATCCGTCGACATGGACAGCAGGGAATTGAAGGGCATGCTTGAAAATGCGGATTATTTTCACAGGGCAGGAATTCCGGACTTTCCCGAATGCCTGGTTTGTGTGGATAAGCTGCGGCTCCAGCAGGTCTTTGACAATATTTTTGCCAATTCTTATAAATATGCGGATACGGAGATCAGCGTTTCCTTTGAGAAAGATGCCCGTTTCCTGCGTATCTCCGTCGAGGACAGGGGCGGCGGGGTGAGGGAGGAGGAACTGCCGATGCTGAAGGAAAAATATAAGAGGGGAAGCAACACGAGAAATATTGAAGGAGCGGGATTAGGGCTCTATATCTCTGATTATTTTATGAAGGAGATGCAGGGGGACCTGATGATAGAAAACGGGCAGCAGGGTTTGCGTGTGACAGTGACCATTTCTCTGAGCGGCGTCGAGTAAGATAACAGAACTGTTTGTGTCAATTTAAGAAATGTGTAAGGATTGCATAAAGACAGTTAAGGAATCCGAAAGTAAAATGGGACGTGATAAGAACAGGAGGTTTTGACATGGAACAATTACTCTTAAAAACTGAAAGCTTGAGCAAGTCCTTTTCTGCAGGAGGGGTCTTGCAGCACGTTCTCAAAAACATTGATCTGGAACTGTATCAGGGGGATTTTACTGTGATCATGGGAGCCAGCGGAGCCGGAAAGTCCACACTGCTGTATGCCCTTTCGGGAATGGATACCCCTTCTCTGGGCAGGATTACTTTCGGAGACAGGGTCATTTCCGAGTTATCCGCAGACGGGCTTGCAGTATTCCGGCGTGAGCACTGCGGCTTTGTATTTCAGCAGATATACCTTATCGATGGCATGAGTGTTATGGACAATGTGCTGGCGGCGGGGCTGCTGGTCAACAGGGACAAAAAGGCCTTGGTCAGGCGGGCGGAGGAGCTGTTTCGGGCGGTGGACATTTCGCCGGAAACCCAGAAGAAATTTCCCACCCAGCTTTCCGGTGGTGAGGCTCAGAGAGTGGGCATTGTCCGGGCGCTGATCAATTCACCCGAGATACTCTTTGCGGATGAGCCAACCGGCGCCCTGAACTCCAAGACCGGGCTGGATGTCCTCGACACCCTTACGAAATTTAACGAAAGCGGGCAGAGCGTGGTCATGGTGACTCACGATATGCGCTCCGCCCGGCGTGGCAGCCGCATTCTGTACCTGAAGGACGGTGCGATCCTGGGAGACTGCAGGCTGGGAAAATATGTCCACGGAGATGAAGGGCGGCATAAAAAGCTGTCCGCATTTCTGGAAGAAATGGGGTGGTAGAATGAGGAAAAGTATTCTATTTGCCGGCTCCAATATCCGGAGGTCAAAGGGACAGACGGCGGCTGTTGCCGTTCTGGCTTTCCTGGCGGCAGTTATGTTAAATCTCTGGCTCATGCTGGCTATGGATTATAAACAGAATTTTGATCGCTGCCATGACAGGCTTAACGCGGAGCACGCCATTGTCGTGATTTCCGGGCAGGACGGTGTGCGGGACTGCCTGGCGGAGACAGTCGAAAAGGACAGCAGGACGACGGAATACAGCATAGATGATGCATTGCTTATGGTAGGGTCCATACCATATAATGACGGGGAAATAAACAGCAACTTCGTTTTTCTGGAAAAGCAGACGGCAATGAACCGCAGTGTGGGAAAAATCGAGATTGTTGAGGACAGCTCCTATACGAGCGGAATCTATCTGCCCATGCTCTACAGGACGGGAGACATTGCAGTCGGAAAGCCTGTTCGCATTTCTCTCTCCGGTGTGGAAATGGAATATACCGTATGCGGGTTCTTTAACAGCGCTATGGCGGGCACTCATAATTGCAACATGGTTGAGATGATACTGACAGAGGACGCATATGAGAGCCTTGAGGAGACGGGATATGTATACAGCGCAGTCATATGTTCCGTGCGGATAGCGGATAAAAATGACAGTGAAGATTATACTGCCATGTTAAGCAGTGCCGTAACTGCAAACTATTCCGGCAGATTTGGGGTGACTTCTTCCTATGCCCTTGTGACTACGAGCCGTTATATTTCTCAGATGATCTGCTTAGCTGTCATCAGTGCAATGGCCTTTTTGGTACTGGTGATCGCCCTGATAGTCATGGCCTCAAATATTGTCAACTATATTCAGGAGAACATGAGAAATCTCGGCGCGCTGAAGGCAATCGGATATACCGGCAGGCAGCTGACAGGTGCCTTGATCTTACAGTTTCTCGGTATATGGCTGATTGTGGCGGTCATCGGTATCGGGGCGACATATTGTCTGTTCCCGGGGGTTAATTCCATGATGATCGCTCAGACGGGAATTCCTTATGAAATGCATTTCCTGCCATTGCCTGCACTGATCACGCTTGTACTGCTGGGCGGGGCTGTCTGCCTTGCGGTGTGGCTGGCCTGCCGCAGAATTAAGAAGATAGACCCCATCGCGGCGCTTCGACAGGGCGTACAGACCCACAGCTTCAAGCGGAACTTCGTTCCTCTGGAAAGGACAAAAACTTCCTTAAATTTTGCCCTGGCGCTTAAAACTGCATTATCGGGTACGAAGCAGAATGTGACGGTGTGCGTGACAATGCTGGTACTGTCTCTGATAGCTGTTTTTTCGGGCGTGATGATTGAAAATATCATTAAGGACAGCGCGGCCTTTCTCAACATAATCGTGGGAGAGATTGCAGACAGCTGTATCAGTATAAAGGCTGACGGGGAAGAAGAATTTCTGCGCGCGATGGAGGCGGACGAGAGGGTGGAGAAGGTTTACCTGTACGATTCCTTAATCATCTACCATGAAGGCACAGAATTGATGGCTACAATCTGCAATGACTTCGGAGAGGTTAATAACCCCAATATATGCTTTGAAGGGCGTTTCCCACAATATGACAATGAAGTGGTCATTGCGAAAAAATATGCAGGCGAAAATAAACTGAAGATCGGCGATGAGATCACGCTTGAAGCAAACGGCCGGAAGGCGGATTATATTATCACGGGATACACTCAGGTTACGAATAATCTGGGAAAGGACTGTATGCTTACAAGGCAGGGGTATACCCGCATGGGAGAACTGCAGAATTTGAACTATTATCTTAATCTGCGGGAGGAAGTTGACAGTGCGGAATTTAACGAGGATGTAGCGGCGCGGCTTGATGTAAACGTTACCGTTGACATTGAGTCGGTCATAGAAGGTGCGGTGGAGGTTTATGTCATGCTGATGAGGGTAATCGTAATTGCCGTGCTCTTCTTAAGTCTTATTATAATTGTTTTCGTGCTGTATCTGCTGATCAGGAATCTCCTCTCTGCCAAAAAAAGAGACTATGGTATTCTGAAGGCTCTTGGATATACCACAGGGCAGCTGATCCTGCAGACGGCGCTGAGTTTTATGCCCACAGTGGTTCTTTCCGTTGCAGCGGGAATAATCTTAAGCTGCTTTGTCATTAATCCCCTGCTGTCGGTATTTATGAGCGGCATCGGCATTGTGAAATGTTCCTTCGCTATTTCGGCAGGCTTCAACGTTGCAGCGGGAGTGGGGCTGGTTTTGGCTTCTTTCATATTCGCCTGCCTCATGTCCCTGCGGATCAGGAAAATCGTGCCCAGGGAGCTTTTGGTGAACGAGTAAAGAAACGAAATTCTCCTAAAGAAAAATCGCTGAGGTCATGCGACTTCAGCGATTTTTAACTAATCCATATATTCCTGAAGCTCTCTGCGAAGAATTTTGGCTTTGAAGACGGGAAAGTCGGAAGCCTGACCTACAGAGCATATTTGTTGGCGTATTCCGTTACCATCTTTCGCCAATGCTCTGAAACAAAGCTTTTTTCAATGTCCCTGGCATCGATATAATAGCCGGTCATGATGCATTGTATGGCAGCTTCTGCCACCATAGCCTCATAAGTTTGGGGCTGGGAAAGATAAAGCTCCAGTTCTATGTTCATTTTTGAGTCAATCCCTTCGATGGCAGAACGATAAAACAGGTTTTCCCGGCCCAGCAGATTTCCCATATCCACAAGACAGTTGATGCCCTTTTTGATCTCATCAATGGTTTTTCTTCCTTTATAGTCCATTTTCTTTTTCCCTCCGTTTAAAATGTTATCAATGGTAGTGTCAAGCACTTCGGCAAGGGCGGCAAAGGTTCCGATATCAGGCAGCGTTTCTCCGTTTTCCCATACTTAAGGATACCGCCAAAGTTTCTTAATCGATTTTCCCGACAAATCGGTAGAAGATCTCGATTTCCTGTGTTCTGCTGCCGTTTTCATCGTTCTCCGCTTGGTGAACCACGATCTTGTCGATCAGCTCGTTCAACAGTGGCGCGGTGAGTTCCGTCAGTGTCCTGCGTGGATTTGTCAAGCTTGGCTTACAGTTCGCACTTCTTGTTTTCAAGCTGCGTTTGCTCCTCTTGGTATTTCGCCGAGAGCATTGCGAAGTTTCGTTCGGAAATTGCTTTTCTCGCTCTGTCCTCGTACATCGCGGTCGGCTTTGCCGTCCGATGTGACCGCGACACCGTCGCTTTAACCTGCATCAGAATAATGCGCTCAAATTTCGCTCCAATTGGGTTGGTCGAGTTGTTACTCCACTTGGCGGTCAACCCTCGCACAAATCGGCGGACACGGCGCAAATCTACCGTCATCCGTTTGCCTTTTCTATCGTCACCGCGAGAGTTACCGTCACTCGCTGAATTTGCATTGCAAAAGGCTTTATCTAAGGCGGGTGACAGTAAGTCGGCAGAATTAGGGGGCAGGATTTTTACTGTCACTACCGTCACCCGACAGCAAATCCAAACGAATTCTTCTCGCGCCGTGGCTGCGCTCGGAGGAGAATTTTATTCCGGAGCCTGCTAGTTCATACGCGTTCTGAACCAGATCTCTTGTCAGCCTGTTTGGAAATATTTCCGTTTCAAATCGCGGCGCGAGCAGAGCGGCAAGCACGGTTGCAGTTCCAACAAAAATCTTCCGTTCAACCATAAAATCAAATATTTTCTCAATGAAGACTTTGTTTTTATTTTCTTTCTCGAAAAGAATTTCGTCGGAAATCCATCTGTGTTGTTCGTTGTCGAATTTCAATTCGATCACACGGTTTTCTATATCACGACCTACACAGTAGAGCGTGGCATTTCGTGAGCCGCGTTTTGATTCCGAAAGAACAAAGCTGCCATCGACGCAACCGCTAAGTCCTGTCGTTCCCGAGATCATATTGAACGGATCGGCATCCTTTGTTTTTCGCAAATGATGAACCAGAACGATTGCAACAGAGTTCTTATCCGCGATTGATTTGAGAACGGACAGTTCTTTGTAATCAGTCGCGTATGTGCTGTCGGGAGAGTCGGAACGTATCTTTTGGAGCGTGTCGATGAAGATTATTTTTGTATTTGGGTGTTCCGAAATAAATCTTTCGATCTGTTCCTCCAGTCCGCTGCTGATGGTATCGGCTATCAGCGCGAAGTGTAGCTGCTCCATCGGCTCATCGGTCATTTCATACAAGCGATTCTGAATTCGTATTCTGATGAACGAATTTTATGCAATATTTGAAAATTATGACAGTGACAACCGATTATTTGACAGCGAATGCCCTCTGCATTTCACGGAGGGCGTTCGCTTTGTGTCAATATCAGAAAGTGTTCGTTCAACGTCTACGCGATATGTGATGATTTTCCGCTTATCCATAAGCAGCAGGCATGATGTTCTTGAAGGAAGAAAACCTGCCGTAGAACAAAGCTCTATCCCTAATTTTGAAAATCACTCGGCAGGTGATTTCGGAGGGGATAAACTTAACGATCAATCCACCAAAGCTGCGAGCGGATCCGTTCTTTCGGGGAATCCGCCGATAAAAGTTTCTTTTTGGAGGGTAGCATAAAAGTTTCTTTTTGGAGGGTAAACCACTTGAAAAATGCGCACAAATGTTGCATAATGTAAAATGTGGGAATACAAATTCCGGTAATAAACCTCGGTGAAGCAATGAGATACATCTGCGGGAAGAATGCACAAAAGAAGTTTTAACCAAGAATATTTACAGGAGAACACAATGAAAAATTCTTTTTCAACTCTAAAGGGCAAAATTATCGCGGGCGCGGTTACCCTTGCAATCATCGCGGCGGCAGTTGTGATCGTTATATCGCTCAATAAAGGCTATCGCACTGTTCGCGTGGACGAGCTCACCGGCGTTACCACGGTCACTGCGCGCGACGCTGTTTCAGAGGCGTTCAAGGGGCAAAATCTCAAAAGCGGGGACGCCGTAGCCGTCGGGGAAAACGCCGATTTAACGCTGGCGCTCGATTCGGACAAGCACGTTTATGCTAAAGAACTGACGAGATTTCGGTTAGAGGCAGCCGGCGCGGCGGGAAAAGACGCCAGAACGGTAATAAAGCTGGAGGAGGGCAGCGTTTTAAGCAGGATTGATAATAAGCTGCAGGACAATGAAAGCTACGTCGTGGAAACCCCGAACGCGCTTATGGCGGTGCGCGGCACAACCTTTACCGTTACGGTTTTCTATGACGAGAACGGCGTTTGCCATACCGTTGTCGAGGTCGAGGAAGGGGCGGTTGAGATCACCGAAAAGGACGAAAACGGAAACCTCATCGACGCGGTGAGGATGATCGGCGCGGGAGAAAGCACCGAAGTCACCAGCGCGGAAGCGACTGTCGAAAACGAGCCCGAAACGTCCGAACCCGAACCTGGATTTGATATGCCGTTGGCGGGCAAACCCGTGGAATCTTGGGATTTCCCCGTTCCCGCTTACGGCGCGACTATAGACGAGGTTGTGGAGATATATGGCAGACAGTATCTCAAACCTTTCACAGAAGGGAGCGAAGATACATACTACGGCTTGCTCCCTATTTCAAACGGATTTGTCGACACAATTGTATTATTTAATGAAAACGGTACATTTTACGAGGTGGATTATTGGTTTTACAACTCATGGGATGATTATAATCAGCTTGTAGGTCTCATCACCGATGAGCTGGGTGAGCCTAAATTTGACACGGTTAGTGATTATAATGCCCCGGATTTGATATATCATAAAACGTGGCAAATTCCATATGAGGGATATTTCGCCTATATACGAGCGGAGTATTATACGGAAAATGAGGGCGATCACCCTATTTATGTCCAAATCGCCTATTTGAAACCATAACACATATCTTCTCGAATAAGCGGGCGCGCCCGATATAAATATATAGGAGTTTCCTTAAGAGAGACCGCTCGGGCGACACTCTTCACGGCGCGTTTATGGGGCTTGACATTTCCTCGGACGACCCCGTCCTCCGCGAGCGGAGCAGAGCGCTGTTTACGCAGTCTATGTAGATCGCGCAAAGGCTTGGCGTTAAGGGCGTGGTTTTCCATACGGGGCTTGCGGGAGGGCTCAGCCGCCGTTTATACGCCGGCAGGTGGCTTGCTTCCGCCGAGGGGGTTTTGCGGGGGCTCGCAAACGAGTTCCCCGAAATTGAAATTTATCTCGAGAATACTTTGGAGCAGAAGCCCTATATTTTTGAAAAAACGGCGAAAGCGCTTTCCGACGTTTCCGCGCTTGTCGAGGTGAATGACTTGGACAGCGCGCGGCGCTCGCTCGAGCATCTTGCAGGCGTTTTCCCCGGCTTGCCGGAACCGCAAAGCTCCGATGTGCCTTCGAGAATTCTCGACATAGGGATCGCGCTCACCGCAGAGCGGGATCCGGATAAGCTGCTGGATATGATCGTCGATACAGCAATGTCGCTAACGGGGAGCGACGGCGGCACGCTGTACATTCCCGACGGGGATGTTCTTAGATTTAAGATCTCAAAAACCCGCTCGAGAGGGATCAATCTCGGCGGAAACGGTGACGCGCCCGACATTCCTCCCGTTCCGCTTTGCAAGGAGCATATCTGCGCTTATTCCGCGATCACGGGAAAGTCGATAAATATCGCCGATGTTTACAGCAGCACCGAGTTTGATTTTTCGGGGCCGAAAAAATATGACGCGCTCAACAACTACCGCACAAAATCCATGGTGACGATCCCGTTGTTGAACAAAAGCAATGAAACAGTCGGCGTGCTCCAGCTTATCAACGCGCAGACCAACGGCGTTGTGCGCGCGTTTACCGCCGAAGAGGAACGGATCATTCGCTCGCTCGGCTCGCAGATAGCCATCGCGCTTTCAAACATGAGATATCTCCGCGAGCTTAACGAGCAGATGTGGTCGTTTACCGTGGCGATGACGGAAGCGACCGACCACCCCTACAAAAAGCCCCTTTCCATGGAGCAGGCTTTCTCGATCCTCCGCGGTATGGCGGACGAGGGAAAGATAGAGCTGCGGCTGGTGAATTATCTGGAAAGCTGTCTCTCGGAGGAATACCGCGCGAGGTGATATATGAAAAAAATTACCGCAAAAATTACAGATTGTCTTCTGCCGCTCGCGGCTGCGGTGTTGACCGCGCTTCTGATCCTTACTGAGCCGTTCTACGCGCTTGACGCAATGCTGTGCGATATGGTTTACTCGAAAATGAACGGAACGGGGGACGAAATCGTCATCATCGCGATCGACGAAGAAACCCTTGAGGAATACGGCTCTATTTCGGAATGGCCGCGCACACTCTATGCCGAGCTTGCGGATCGTCTGTTCTCCGATGAGGAGAGTGAACCTGCGGTTCTCGCATTCGATCTGTTGTTCACGGGAGAATCGGTGCCCGAAAATGATGAGGCACTTTTCAATTCCTTTTCGGGGCGAAATATCGTCACCGCTACAAATCTTGTTTATCGCGGCGCCATGGTTTATTCTGACGGGGCTCAGTATTATGACGCGTGGAATATCTCAATAGAAGAACGCCCGTTTGAGCAGCTTGACCGGGTGGTTCATACGGGCTTTGCAAACGCCATGATCTCGCGGGACGGTTTTGTGCGTTCGGCTCAACTTTGGACGGAATATCTCGGAGAGACCCGTTATAGCTTTGCCGCGCAGATCTTCAGACAATATGCGGCGTCAAAAGGCGAAGAACCGGTTTTCCCGGAGACAAATTCCCGCGGTCAGGTTCTTTTCAACTATTCGGGAAAGCCCGGAGAATTTCAGCGCGTTTCTATGAGGGACGTCCTCCTCGGAAGTATCGACAAGGGAATTTTCGCCGGACGCATCGTCATGGTGGGAGCATACGCGCCGGGACTCCGAGATTCGTTCCACACGCCTGCGGACAGAGATCGCGATATGTACGGAGTGGAGGTAAACGCAAATATCGTCCGCGCGCTGATGCTCGGGAAAACCGCGCGCAAAGCCTCCGCCGCCGTTCACGCGGTGACAGCCGCTCTAATTGTTTCGATTTATGTTTTTGCGGCGCGAAGAATGAAAATGTATCCTGCGGCGCTTTCGGTGATATGGGTGTTCCTCGCGGATATTGGCACAGGTTTTGTCCTATCGCGGTGTGGTGTTACACTTTCCTTGATTTATCCATTGATTGTCGCCGCTGCGTTTTCCATAGTAATATTCTTTGAAAAGTACGTTGCCGAGGTTTTAAGCAAAAAACGTGTGCTTCGAGGCTTTGGAAAATATCTTTCTCCGCAGGTAATAAAGAAGCTTTCCAAGGATGAAGAATACGATTTTACGCTTGGTGTAGAAAGACGGGACGTTTGCATTATGTTTGTCGATATACGTGGATTTACGTCCATGTCGGAAGTGCTTGAACCGGAGGAGGTAGCCGAAATTTTGAACGAATATCTTTCCGAGGTCACAAGCTGCGTGTTCCGTCATTCGGGAATGCTGGATAAATTTATCGGTGACGCCGCCATGGCGGTTTTCAATGCGCCGACGGATCTTGACGATTATCTTTATGAAGCGGTTTGCGCGGGAATCGATATTAAAAACTGCGGAGAAGCCCTCGGGAAAAGACTTCTCAAAAAACACGGCAGAACAGTCGGTTTCGGTATCGGTCTGAACTGGGGAGAGGCAGTGGTCGGGAACATCGGATGTGACATCCGCATGGATTACACTGCTATTGGGGATACGGTAAATACCGCGGCAAGGCTTGAAGCAAAAGCCGGGGCGGGAGAAATTCTCATTAGCGAAGCGCTTTATCAAAAAACAAAGGACAGGATCAATGCGGACTTCGTAGAGGAGATGACGTTGAAAGGAAAGGCGGCTCCCGTTAAGGTTTATCGCGTTACGGGATTAAAGTGATGACAAGCATAAATCTGATTTCATTATAGAGGCTCTCGCAAAAGCGGGGGGGTTCTGACGGAGCGGTGCGTCGGTCTGTTTTCACGAAATCGACACTTCCTTTCAGCAAAGCTCATTCGGGTATCGGTATAATAACAACCTCCGAGTATTCACGCACTCGGAGGCTTTTCTATACCTGAAATCATTCCTACGGCTTATGCCGCTCCTTGTACTCCTCCGTGCCAACTTTGAGCGCATCGATTATGCGCCTGATGAGCAGCTCCCTGTAAACCGTTTCGGCTTTCCGCTGATACACGCCGTCCTCAATTTCTATAAGGTCGAGCGCGTTTTCATAGCGCGAATTTTTCCATATAGCTGAACACCGCGTTAAAAATACTGCTTGCGCTTTCGAGATTTCTGTCACCTTGCATATCGTAATCTTCATTGTAGTCATTAGCAAGGTCCTCAAGCAGATAATTCAGCTTATTGATCTCTCCGTAACGTTGATGATTGACAAGCCCGAACAGAAAATCAGCCGCCGCGTCCGAAATCCCGGTAAGCTCGCACACGTCTTTCTTTTTTCCCTTGACCGCCACCGTATTCGTCCGTCCGAGCATATAGTCGGCTGGCACGTTGAACTCATCGCAAATGCGGCTCAAAACCTCGATGTCCGGTATACGGTTTTCGTTCTCGTAATAGCCTATTGTGCTCTTGGCTACACCGATCTTCGCCGCGAATTACTCAATGGTGTAGCCGTTCTCATTCACAGGCGTTCTGTGCGACTTATACAAAGATGAACTGGAAAAATTTATATGGGGGGTTCAAGTCCACTTTTCTGTCGAAAATATCTGTGGAGCGTGAATTCTGTTTCTTGCAATAATTATGCCCACAATCGGCTTCACACAGCCTTTTGCGGGCACAATATCTTTTTGGTCATATTTAGTTGGTACGGGTAACAGGACTTGAATCTGCACGCCTCTCGGCATTGGAACCTTCAGGTGGCAATAGTAATAATTTCATATCAACAAAAAGACCGCAGGTTTGTACAACTGCGGTCTTTTTGTCATTAAGCAATGCTGTTATAATGCGGGTTCAGCTTGGTCTCCTTAAATATGTTATACTCCCCGTTCCCATTTGGACACTGCCTGAAAGGAAACTCCCACAAAATCGCCGAGCTGGTTTTGTGTATAACCCTTTAATTTTCTTAAAGACTGTATCTGATAGCCAATAGCACTTAAATCCAGCGGCATAGTCTTCTCTCCTTTCTTTGCTTTGTACCAGTATAAATGTTTTTAGAATCGATTCTGTTTTTATCATAACGAAAAGAAAAAGCAGATGCAATCATCTGCTCTTTGAATTTAGGGCAGATAAATTCTAGTGTCGGTGGAAAAAAGAAAGTCCGCAAGCGTTAGATGGCATGAACTGCTTGTGAAATATATGGGAGGAATGCTATAATCTAGGAGGCATGTAGCGCAGCAGGAAATCTGCGGCGGTGGAGGGGTAAAGAAGAGGCATGGGTATGACCAAGAAAGCTTTTAAATATGATATGCAGCGGGGGCTGGGAAGCTGCGTTCTGGAACTGAAAAACACTCAGGACAAAGAAAAATTCCGCCCTCTTGTTCTCTGGGGCTGTTCTCGTGATATGGCCTATGACGCTCAGAGTGAAGGGTGCAGGAGTGTCTATCTGTATCAGTTGATCACACAGTTTCCGGACTCTGCGCCTTTTATGGATGTTCTTGAGAAACGTCTGTTTCAAAGTATGCGTTCCCGGGGCTGGGAGTTTTTACAGGATTGTGAAATTTTGTCTTATTTCGCCCTGGATGGGGAAAAGAGGTCATGGAATATTTTGCAAAGCTGCTATCGGGAATCGCTTCAGATCCTGAATAGAAAGCGAAAACATACAAAGGATGACCTGCTGGATAATTTTGACTCATTGTGCCTCACGCTGGTAACGATGCAGCCCGAAATGTACAGGAAGCTTGTGAAGGATATCGGTATGCTGATAAAGGGTAATTCGCTGTACTCGGCTGCTGATTTTAACTGGTTTCAAAGTGAGAGTGAGAGTAAGCTGGGAGAAAAGGCCGTCCGCAGGATACTACATCATCCCGACGCGGATGAGGGAATCAGAGCCTATGCGCAATCTATGGAGGAGGTCAGGGAACGCCGGGAGCGCTGGGAGGGGGAAAGCGCAGAGAGGAAGAAATCAGAGCCAGAGACTGCAGATGAGATATATGAGCGTCTGAGAGGGGGAGGGGACTCCGGGAGGATATACCGCCGGCTGACCCGCAGGATGATGAACCAGGGCAGGTCGCAGGAGGTTGCCGCACTGGCAGAGTATTACAGGAAAGAGGAAGAACCTGACCTGCGGTATCAGCTGCTGCTGATGCTGTCAGATAAATCCTGTGTATGGTCAATGGATATTGAGCGGCTGATTGCGGATTCCCGGTCAGACAATGGCAATCTGGCCGAGTGGGCTTTTGAAGCATTGAGTTATATAAGGGATACAAGAGTGCGGGAATATGCGTATGAACTCCTGCAGGACGAAAAGCAACGGGCTCAGGCGGTATCCATGCTTGCAGCCAACTATGAGGATAGGGACAGGGAGGTTTTTGTCCATGCGGTAAAGCAGATTCCTGTTACTTATGAGAGCGGGGAATGGCATGGGGTATTCTGCAATGTTATGGATCTGTTTTCAGGCCCGGCAAAGCGCAAGCCAAAGGAACTGCTGCTCTATATGTACCGGAATACTTTGTGTTCTTATTGCAGGGAGCATGTGGTCAGGGAGATGGGCCGCAGGCGGATGCTGCCCCGGGAATTGCTGGAGGAAATGCAGTATGACTGCAATGAGGAAATACGGGCTTATGCGGTAAGGAAGCTGCGTAAGGGGGAAAATAGGAATGTCTGATAAATTATCTTTTAAAAAAACAATACAGAATGACTGGTATGCCATGAAACTGGGGTTTTCCATCAGCAAAAGTCTGGTAATCAACATTTTTTTTATGAGATTGGCAGGCTACTTTGAGTGGGTGTTTTTTGACGCCATTTTTCTGCGGGAGATTGTGGGCGCGCTGGATGAGAACAAGGGTTTTGATGAGATATTTGTCTTTATTGCGGTCTGCGGTCTTCTCTTTGCCATGATTAATCTGTATAACAATTATGCGGAAAATGTGATCCTTCCGCTGCAGACCACCAGGCTGTACGGGGGCATATACCGAAAACTGTATGCGAAGGCGCGCAATGTGGAGCTCAAGTGCTACGAGGATTCGGATTTCTACAACCGCTATACTATGGCTATGGACGGAGCGGAGGAGAAAGTCAGCGCTATCATTACAAGCTTTTGGGGTGTTTTGGTGGGTGTGGTGGCAACGGCGGCGGTGTTTGGATTCATGTATGAGATCGATCACTTGGCGGTGCTCTTTATCATCTGTCCGCTGACCGGCAATTTTCTGTTTGGAAACTGGAGGAACAAGTTCGAGTTCAAACGATACCGGGAACAGGCACCCAATGACAAGGTGCTCAATTATGTCAACCGGACCATGTATCTTCCGGACTATGCAAAAGAGATACGGCTCTCCCGGATTTTCCGTCTTCTCAAAAAGCAGTACCACGACGCAACCCGGAGAAACGTGAAAGTGGCGGTGAAATATGCGTTTGCCACTGCAGTCATGAACTTCTGGAGGTGTACATTTACTTTTACGGTAATCTTTGAGGGAGTGCTCCTCTATGCCGTTTACCGGAATCTGGTGACAGGCTCCGTCTCTCTGGCCCAGCTCACTGTCATGAGCAGCCTTATGGTCGCTATGACATGGATTCTGATCCATCTTTTTGAAGACATCATGGCAATCATGAAAAACGGTCTGTTCATAAACAATCTCAGAGGGTTCCTGGAATACAAAGAGACGATTCCTGAGAATCAGAAGGGGATTCTGCCGGAGAAGGAGTTTGAAAGTCTTGTATTCGACAATGTATGCTTTTCTTATAAGGATGAGGAAACGATAAAGAATCTTTCCTTTGAGCTGAAGAAAGGTGAGATCGCGGCGCTGGTGGGGCATAACGGTGCCGGAAAGACCACCATCGTCAAGCTGCTGCTGAGGCTGTATGACCCTGTTTCCGGCGTGATCCGGGTGAACGGAAGAGATATCCGGGAATACGATCTTCATGCCTACCGGGAAATGTTCGCCGCTACCTTTCAGGATTTCAGCATCATGGGAATGACCATCAAGGAGAATGTTTTGATGGGCAGGCACTATGAGAATGAGGACGAGCTGGTGGAGCAATCCTTAAAAAGAGCGGGGGTCTACGAGAAGGTGCAGAGTCTTCCCAAAGGAATCTACACAATGATGACGAAGGAGTTTGAGGAAGACGGGGCGGTATTGTCCGGGGGAGAGAACCAGAAGCTGGCGATGGCAAGAACCTTTGCAAAGGAATCGCCGGTGAAGATCTTTGATGAACCCTCCAGCGCGCTTGATCCCATCGCGGAGTATGAGCTGTTTCAAAATATTATGAAGGAGGGCAGGGATCACACCATGCTTTTTATTTCCCATCGCCTGTCCTCCGTAAAAAGCTGTGACAAGGTTTTCATGCTGGAGGGCGGCAGACTGATCGAAGAAGGCTCCCACAGGCAGCTGATGGAGCTTGGCGGAAGCTATGCGCAGATGTATAAAAAGCAGGCCATGAA
>CAMWJV010000010.1 GCA_947174665.1 uncultured Lachnospiraceae bacterium | reverse complement strand
TCCGCATGATGAATGCACAGCTGGCTACCAGTGTGTCTGATATTGCGGACAAGTTCAACCACACGGAAAAGGATGTGGTGCGTGCTTTAAAATATTGGGAAAAGGCCGGTCTGCTCACTCTGGACTTTGATAAAAACAAGAATCTTGTGGGAATTCATATCCATGACCTGAATAATGCCGATCAGGCAAAGAACCGGGCTTTTGCACCTTCCTCTTTTATTCCCGTGCCTTCGATTCAGCCGGCTGCACCCGCTGCCGAAGAAGAAACCGTTGTGGAGAATACTGTTTCCTTCTGCAAGCCGATATACTCCACAGAGCAGCTCCGCGAATTCAAGAACCGCCAGAATACATCGCAGCTTTTGTTTGTCGCAGAGTCTTACATAGGTAAGCCTCTGACTCCCTCGGAGATGAAGACCATTCTGTATTTTACCGATGTGCTTCACTTTTCTGATGACCTGATTGATTATCTGCTGCAGTATTGCGTAGACCGGGGCAAAAAAGACTTTAAGTACATAGAAAAGGTAGCGGTGAGCTGGGCAGAGCAGGGCATCACTACCCCCAAGCAGGCTCAAAAGGCCTCTTCCCGCTATGACAAAAATGTTTATGCCATTATGAATGAACTCGGAAAGAGCAGCGCTCCCACTCCCAGGGAGGCAGAATATATTATGCGCTGGATTCAGGAATACGGGTTTTCCAATGACATTATTTTTGAGGCATGTGAGCGCACGGTTCTGGCAACCGACAAGAACCGCTTTGAGTATGCCGAACGCATCCTTCAGAGCTGGTATGAGCAAAATGTTCACCATAAATCCGACATTTGCAAAATAGATGAACTCTATCAGCAGCGCAAGAGGAATACTTCTTCCTCGACTGCCGCCAGGCAATACCCTAACCGGTTCAGCCAATTTACACAGAACACTTATGATTTTGATGCTCTGGAAAAGGAACTGTTGAGTAACTAACAAGGAGAATTGTCGTGGCACTTACCAATTCACAATACCAGTCAATTATCAGAGACTACGATTACATCAGAGACAATAACCGCTTTGCTCTGGAGACCAGGCGGGAACAGGTTTGGATTGCTGTGCCTGAATATCGTGCTCTGGAGGAATCCGTCAGTTCTCTGTCCGTCTCCGCTGCCAGATCCATGCTGGATGGCGCGACCGATGCCCGCGACAGGCTCCACAAGTCCCTGTCCGATATTAAGCGGCGGCAGCGACAGCTTCTGACTGCTGCCGGTTTTCCCGATGACTATCTTGACCCTATCTATAACTGTCCCCTTTGCCGTGATACCGGATATACCGCCTCCGAAGATGGTCGGAAGCAGAAATGCTCCTGTTTTCGTCAGCGTGAAATCTCCGTCCTGTATTCCCAGTCACATATTCAGGACATGGTGGCAAAGGAAAATTTTTCCACTCTTTCCACCGAGTATTATCAGGGCGAAGATTTACGGCACTTTGAATCCGCCGTGAACCTGTGTCGGGAATTTGTAAAAAACTTTAAGAAAGACTACCGAAATATCCTTTTTTATGGTACAGTAGGTACTGGTAAAAGTTTTTTATCCGGATGTATTGCCAAAGAGCTGATGGATACAGGATATTCCGTTATCTACTTCAGCGCCTCCGGGCTTTTCGATTTGTTTGCGCGTTATTCCTTTGACTACAAAGAAAAGGCGGCATTACAGGATTTCTGCGAGGACATCTACAGCTGCGATCTGCTGATCATCGATGACCTGGGGACAGAGATCACCAATACCTTTACTGCCTCCCAGCTGTTCTCCTGCCTGAATGAACGATGCCTTCGTAAAAAAGCAGTCATTATCTCCACCAACTTAAGTCTGGAGGAGATTCGTGACCGGTATTCGGATCGTATTTTTTCCAGGATCACCAGCTCCTTTGCCCTTTGCAAGCTGACCGGTCAGGATATTCGTATTTATAAGAAAAGGGCTCTGAATACATCCACAACAACAAGATGAGGAAAGATGAGGGTTATTGCATGGGCAGCCGCGAAGAAAAAAGAAATTTGGAAACGATTCCTGTAGGTTCTTTGGGAATTATTGCTCTGGAGGGATGCCGCTCTCTGGGCGAAAAGGTGGATAAGTACCTTGTAAAATGGCGGGCGGAAAGAGAGAGTGAACACAAGGAATCCCTGGCATTCTCCGGTTATCAGCGGGACTCCTATCTGCTTGACGCCAAAGTTCCACGCTTCGGCTCAGGAGAGGCAAAGGGAATGATCATGGAATCTGTCCGCGGTGATGACATCTACCTGCTGGTGGATGTGTGCAATTATTCGCTGACTTACTCCCTGTGCGGCCACGAAAATCATATGTCTCCCGATGACCACTATCAGGACCTGAAAAGGATCATTGCCGCTGTGGGCGGCAAGGCGCGGCGCATTACAGTGATCATGCCATTTCTCTATGAAAGCAGACAGCACAAGAGAACAGCCAGGGAATCCCTCGACTGTGCACTGGCTCTTCAGGAACTGGTGCAGATGGGTGTTGACAATATCATTACCTTTGATGCCCATGACCCAAGGGTACAGAACGCCATTCCTCTCCACGGCTTTGAGACAGTGCAGGCCGCATACCAGTTCATCAAGGGACTGCTTCGCAATGTAAAGGATCTGCAGCTGGATGCGGACCACATGATGGTAATCAGCCCTGATGAGGGCGGCATGAGACGCGCCATCTATATCGCAAACGTGCTGGGACTGGATATGGGCATGTTTTACAAGAGACGGGATTACACGCAGATCGTCAATGGCCGCAATCCCATTGTTGCCCATGAATTTCTGGGCACCAGCGTGGAAGGCAAGGATATGATCATCATCGACGATATGATTTCCTCTGGCGAAAGTGTGCTGGAAGTTGCCTCCGCCCTGAAGGCAAGAAAGGCAAACAGGATTTTTGTCTTCTCTACCTTCGGCCTGTTTACCGGCGGTCTGGACAAGTTTGACAAGGCATTTGAAAACAATGTCATCAACAAAGTCTTAACCACAAATCTGATTTATCAGACACCGGAACTGCTGCAGCGTGAATGGTATATCAGCTGTGACCTTAGCAAATATATAGCTTACATTATCGATACTCTGAACCATGATTCCTCTATCAGCGATCTGCTGAACCCCAACGAAAGAATTCAGAGTGTTGTCTCAAGGTACAAGAAGGGAGAGTTGCAGTAAGATGAACAGATTATCCGTAAGACATCTGACGTTGGTGAGCCTGATGGCGGCCGTTCTCTGTATTCTTGGCCCCTGGACGGTAAACATTCCGATCAGCCCTGTCCCCATTTCCTTAGGCTTTCTGGGAATCTACTTTGTAACGTCCGTGCTGGGTATGAGACTCGGCACCGCCAGCGTGTTGATCTATATTCTTATGGGTCTTGTTGGTATTCCTGTATTTACAGGTTTTTCCGCCGGTCCCGGCAAGCTTCTGGGACCCACCGGCGGCTACATCATCGGCTATATATTTATGGCGTTGATCTGCGGATTTTTTGCAGACAAATTCAGCAGGAGCCTGCCTCTGTATTTTCTGGGCATGATCCTCGGAACCACAGTCTGCTATTTCTTCGGCACTCTGTGGCTTGCGCGGCAGATGCAATATACCTTTTACCAGGCTCTTTGGGCCGGCGTGATTCCATATATCCCCGCCGACATGGTGAAGCTGATTGCTGCAAGAGTAGTTGGCTTTCAGCTGAGAAAGCGGCTTTCAAGTGCCGGGCTGTTGACCACCAGTGAAAAAGGCTGAAACGCCCGTCTGTACGGTACGTTCAGCCTTTTAATACCGTGAGTTCGAGACCTTCCTCACGTAAAACAAAACTAAAGGAGAAAAAACATGAGAAACAAAAAAGTACTGTTCATCGTCCAGGCGGCTGTGATTGCCGCTGTCTACGTGGTGCTGACCTATTTTATCAGCGCTTTCAACCTGGCCTCCGGCGCCATTCAGGTTCGTATTTCCGAAGCCCTCTGCATCCTTCCTTTTTTTACGCCTGCCGCCATACCCGGACTTTTTCTGGGCTGTCTGCTCGGTAATCTTCTGACCGGAGGTATCATCTGGGATGTAGTGTTCGGCAGCCTTGCCACACTTTTAGGTGCGCTTGGCACCTGGCTTATATCCGGCAGAACACGGCAGGGGAGCGGCGCCCCTTCCTCCGCCAAATGTAAGTGGCTGGCTCCGCTGCCTCCCATTGCGGCAAACACCCTTATCGTTCCCTTTGTGCTATACTACGCATACCATTTCCCCGGCTCCATTCCTTACTTTATGCTGACCGTGGGCATCGGGGAAATCATTTCCTGCGGCATCCTGGGATTCATTCTCCTGAATGTGCTGAACAGATATAAAAAATATATCTTTACTTACTGATCCTGCTGTATGTGATAAAACAGTTGCCGTTTTCGGCAAACCATTCCGTGGAGTCGTTCATCCCCTTCTTGTAAAGGGTTCCTGTGGACGGCTCCATGATCACCACATTGTATTCGTTAAAGCCTGTGATAAGCACGGCCTCTCCATCCTCAAGCAGCGCAAGCACCGGGATATCCCTGTTGACATAGTACAGCATGGCATCCAGACTGCAGCCTGTCATGTCCAAAATCTTTGCATCCTCCAGATTGTCCCGAAGCACCTCCAGCACAGTCTGTCCCTGCGCAAGCAGATATTCCGAATTTCGCACAAGCCCCTCAAACCGGAAAATGGTATCCAGACATACCGCCAGACTATTCTTCTCCTCTGTGACAGATGCCTCCTTGATTGCCATGATCTGGTTTCTGACAACCCGATTCCCCTTCAGCCAGATACGCTCTCCGCTTCCGTTCACCACCACACCAGAAAGCTCATAAGCCCGGTTCACTGCTCCTGCGGGAGACAAAAAGATACCATCAATACCGTAAGCTCCATAAACATAGTATCTTTCCCGTTCCTTTTCCCCATCCAGAGAGAGTGTTCTCCCCCCCTCGTATACCACTTCCTTCGGCGTCAAAATCTTGATAGTCCTGGCATCAATTGCTTTCCTTGTCTGAATCTGGACATAGCGCTCATAAACATCAATATCTGCCGCCACAACCACATTTTTACCTGTGGCCGCCTCAATATTGTTCATAATATGGTCCCGCTCCGCCTGCCTGTAATCTCCCTTTTCCGTTTTTTCCAGGCGCTCCAGCACAATCTGATTGTCTTCCACCACACAATCTGTGACATATATGTCCGGCTGGCTGTATTCCTTCAGAAGCTCACCCTCAGAATTACAAATACATATTTTATACATCGGGAAAAAGAGATGCCCTGAATTCTCCTCCACAATATCCTCTGATCTGGCAACTCCGTAGATGATGTCCTCCTCCATAAAGCCCAGCGGCATTATCGCTTCGCCTTCTGCAACTGTAACCGTAGTTCCGGCATCCTGATTCAGGTTCCTGATATTTAAAATCGAGCTGTGATATACGTCCTCACCCTCGGGCCATATGGCAATTTTATGGTTCTCGGATACCCACAGACTTTCATCCTGCACAATATCAATCAGCTTTGTATATGTCCTCTCCGCAAGGTTAATCTTATATACAATATGGTTCAGATTCAGATAAAGCTGTCTGTCACGATTCAGATAGAGCAGCTGTTCCATCTCTGCTGCAAGCACCGCATATGTCCTGTCGGAGGGAATGTAAATCAACTCCTCCACCGTGTTCAGACTGCTGTTGTAGGTATAGATCTGGATTCCGACTTCTCCCTCATGCCTTCCCCTGTTCATATACCCATAGACTGCGAACTGTGCATTCCCACCCTCATCCACGTCCAGAATTTTAATGGAATGCTGTCCGTAGATTGTCCTCTTGTCCGCATTTTCACTGTCATAAAAGCCAAATATGACCGTAAGCTTGTTATTGTTGACATCATAACTGAACAGCCGGTTGGCCGTTTGAAACAATACTATATTTCCGTCCTCACTCTCCAGCATGTCAACATTCGCGTCGGCAATTCCCAGCAGAATCTTATCATTGCCATACATATCTTCCGGATTTGTTATCTGCGTCATTGTCCGCTCGTAGTCCAGAAGGTACATTCTCTCCGGCGAATACCTGATCCTGAAGTATTCCTCCACCAGATAATAGGTCCGATCCCCGTCCGATGAAGTTGATACAACATAGTCTCCCGTGAAAGAGGCTGTCTGACTGGCTATTTCCTGCAGCCGAAACACCGGTTCCACCTCTTCCCTGACGTTCAGCTCTCCCCATGTAATCTGGCGGAAACTGCTGTGAATGTTTACCTTGTGAAAACTGCTGTTATCCTCCAGCTTATAGTCCGTCTCCAAATACCTGGTAAGCTCCCTCGCCGCTTCACGGTCATAGAGCCGTCGGTGAAAATCTATACAAAAATCCAGTTTTTCTGCTGCATGCAGACTATCGCTCCAGATTACTCTCGTGTAATAGTAAATCTGCCTGCTCTCCTCCATTTCCAAAATAATGGCAAGAGAGTATTCTCCGTCACGGTCTATCAGATCCTTCAATGCCAAATTACCGCTGATCTGACCTCTTTTTACCGTGTAATCAGTAATCGCTCTGTTTTCTATCAGCCGGGAGCCATCTATGCTTCTGACTTCTATAGAAATTCCCAACACATTTTCACCAAAGGTGTCAATCGTAAAGCCGGTGTCCCTGTCTGCTCCCAGAACCGTCACTACGTCTCGCTGAAAAGCCACATCCATGGCCTGGGCATACCCATGAAGCTGATTGTATGCCACTCCATCCATCTCCATAGTAATCAATGGAAAACTGGCCTGTGACATCTCAATCGTCAGGTTATCGTGACCTTTATTCATGATTCTGCTGACAACGATCAACGTCAGAATGAATACGGCAATGAAGACAGCCGCCTTTATGATGCCTTTCTTCATAAACAACTCCTTGGACGGTTCTTATCTGAAGAATCGCCTGCCGCCATGACGGCGCTTGTAGATTTCATTAAACAAAAGTACCTGTATCATATCCTCTGAGGGTGGATTTTCTTCTTCATTTTTCATTATTGTAAATATAGAGTCCGCCAGTGCCCTGAGACTGCAGCTGTCGGGGTACTCGTCATAGATCATACTTCCTTCATAATCCGCTTTGTCCAACACCTCTGCAATCCTGTGCTGGCAATGCTTTACATCAGCGGGATACATCTGCTGCAGATATTCCAAATCCCGCAGCAGCATTGCCTCCTGTCCCGGACCAAAATAACCCGGATACGTCATATAAAAAGGAAGGGGCCCATTCCAGCCCCTTACCTTTTGTTCCGGCATCGGCTGCAACAATTTAGAGTGAAATTCCATAAGCTTTCCTCGAAAAGAATCTTTTTTACAGCATATGCACATTCACATCCAATCGTTACTGTCCGCGCCCATCATCTTAATGCCTGTATACGTGCAACCGCTCTCTGAAGCGCAGTTTCCGCTCTCGCAAGGTCGGTTTCCGACGCCTTGCTCCGCAGTCTTTCCTCCGCCCGTTCCCTGGCCGCCTGTGCACGCTCCTCGTCAATTTCCTCCGGCCATTCGATAACTTCAGCCAGAATCGTCACGCGCTCCGGAAGTATCTCGGCAAATCCCGCATGGAGTGCCGCTACCTTATCCCCCTCCGGCTCCGTGATGTCTAAAATTCCCGGCTTCACAATCACCGTCAGCGGTACATGTCCCGGCAGTACGCCGATTTCTCCCTCTGTCGTGTTGAATTCCACCATATTTACCTGATTCTCATAAAACAGTCTCTCAGGCGTAATGATGCGTAGAAGAAAGCTGTTACTGTCTGCCATTTTCAGCTACCTCCTGTTATTTGGACACTTTTGCAGTCACATCATCAATACTTCCCACATTCAGGAAATAACTTTCGGGAACATCATCATGCTTACCCTCCAGAATCTCCCGGAAACCGCGAATTGTCTCATTGATCGGTACGTATTTTCCTTCCAGACCGGTAAACTGTCCTGCCACGAAGAAAGGCTGAGACAGGAACCTCTGTACCTTACGGGCACGGGACACCACCAGCTTATCTTCCTCTGACAGCTCATCCATACCAAGGATGGCAATAATATCCTGCAATTCCTTATATCTCTGCAGAATTTCCTGCACGCCTCGCGCAGTTCTGTAATGCTCCTCTCCCACAATCCTGGGATCCAGAATACGGGATGTAGACTCCAGCGGATCCACTGCAGGATAAATACCCAGCTCAACAATCGAACGGGATAAAACGGTGGTTGCATCCAGGTGGGCAAACGTAGTTGCAGGTGCCGGGTCAGTCAGGTCGTCCGCAGGAACATAAACCGCCTGAACGGATGTAATGGAACCGCTTCTCGTTGAAGTAATACGCTCCTGCAGCGCACCCATCTCCGTCTGCAGGGTAGGCTGATAACCCACCGCGGAAGGCATACGTCCAAGCAGTGCGGACACTTCACTACCCGCCTGGGTGAAACGGAAGATGTTGTCAATGAAGAGCAGCACATCCTTTCCGCCCTTGTCACGGAAATACTCTGCCATCGTCAGACCGGTCAGACCCACTCGCATTCTTGCTCCGGGGGGCTCATTCATCTGTCCGAACACCATGGTAGTCTTTTCAATAACGCCGGACTCCGTCATTTCATGGTAAAGGTCATTGCCCTCACGGGTACGCTCCCCTACACCGGTAAATACGGAATAACCGCCGTGCTCTGTGGCGATATTACGAATCAGCTCCTGAATCAGAACCGTCTTTCCCACACCGGCTCCGCCAAACAGGCCAATCTTACCGCCCTTCTGATAAGGACAGAGCAAATCCACCACCTTAATACCGGTCTCCAGCAGTTCCGTCTCTGTGGACTGCTCCTCAAACTTAGGAGCAGGTCTGTGAATCGGTTCATAGGTCACTCCCTCCGGAGCAGGCTTGTTGTCTATAGGCTGCCCCAAGACGTTAAAGATACGTCCCAGAGTATTCTCGCCCACCGGAACGGAGATGGGAGCGCCCGTGGCAATCGCATCCATACCTCTTACCAATCCGTCGGTGCTGCCCATTGCAATACATCTGACCGTATCATCACCCAGATGCTGGGATACTTCCACCGTCAGCTCACCGCCGTCTCTGGTAGGAATACGAATTGCTTCGTTAATCTCGGGAAGGCTGCCCTGGTCAAAGCGTATGTCAAGGACCGCGCCCACGACCTGAGTAACCTTACCTCTGTTTTCTCCTGCCATTTTTTACCTCTTTTCTGCCGGGCTTATCCTATTGCCTCCGCACCGGCGATAATTTCTGTCAGTTCCTGTGTAATAGAGCCCTGACGAGCCCTGTTATACTTCAGCGTCAAATCGCTTATCATTTCTTCCGCATTGCTGGTAGCGTTATCCATCGCCTGCATACGCGCACCGTTCTCGCTGGCCACGGCCTCCATCAGCGCACCGTAGATCAGACTTGTCACATACTTGGGAATAATCATGTCGAGCGCTTCCACGTCCTCCGGCTCAAAATTCATGATGGCGGATGCACCGCTTTCCTTCTCACCGGATTCCCCCGAAATCTCCACGGGCAGCAGCTTCAACAGAGTGGGTACATGGCTCACCGTATTTTTAAAAGCGGTGTATGCCAGATAAATCTCACCTATCTCACCGTCTGCATAGGATTTAAGGAGTTCCTCCGAAACTCCCATTGCATCCGTGTAGGCAGGACTTTCCACAATATCATTGTTGCACGCCTTCACTTCGTACCCATGTCTCAGAAAAGTCTCGCGCCCTTTACTTCCGATAGTGTACACCACCAGGTCTTCCCTGGTCCACTCCGGATGTCTGGTAACCAGCTTTTCCACATTGGAATTGTAGCCGCCCGCCAGACCTCTGTTGCCGGTGATGACAATGACAGCCTTCTTCTGTGAATCTCCGGGAGTCAGATACCTGTGTTCCACATGTCCCACACGCTTTAAGATACTGTTCACCGTGTCGTACATACAGTTAAAATATTCCTTGGAACGCTCCGCATTTGTCCTGGCACGCTGCAGCTTTACGGTGGACACCAGCTTCATCGCCTTTGTAATCTGCTGAGTGCCCTGAATACTGTTCTTTCGGCGCTTTATATCACGCATTGATGCCATATTACATATCTCCTTTTTATGCCCTGTCCGCAGCTGCCGCAAACGCCTTTATGAACTCGGTAAGCGCCTTCTTCAGCACTTCTTCCGTAGCTTCGGAAATCACCTTCTCAGCGGCGATATTTGCGGGAACCTCAGGATATTTTGTATCCAGGAACTCGAAGAACTCTGTCTCAAATCTGGTAATATCCTCCACCGGCACATCCAGCAGATACTTGTTGGTGACAGCGTAGATAATGATAACCTGATACTGGACAGGCATGGGCTTATACTGAGGCTGCTTAAGTACCTCCCTGATTCTCTCTCCCTGCGCCAGCTTTTCTTTCGTATCATTATCCAGCTCGGAGCCAAACTGTGCAAAGGATGCAAGTTCTCTGTACTGGGCCAGTTCTGTACGGATAGGTGCCGCAATCTTCTTCATTGCCTTAATCTGTGCCGCGCCACCTACACGGGATACGGAAAGACCCGCATTGACAGCAGGACGGAATCCGGAGTTAAACATTTCCGTCTCCAGATAAATCTGTCCGTCTGTAATAGAGATAACGTTGGTAGGTATATATGCGGACACATCGCCCGCCTGAGTCTCAATGATAGGAAGCGCCGTCAGGGAACCTCCGCCGTATTCTGCGCTCATTCTGGCTGCTCTCTCCAGCAGTCTGGAATGCAGATAGAACACATCACCGGGATATGCCTCACGCCCGGGCGGACGACGAAGCAGCAGGGAGAGTGTACGGTAAGCAGTAGCATGCTTACTCAGATCATCGTACACCACCAGCACATCCTGACCCTTCTCCATCCACTCCTCGCCGATTGCACAGCCGGAGTAGGGAGCAATGTACTGCAGCGGAGCAAGATCGCTGGCTGTGGATACCACTACGGTAGTATAGGCCATAGCCCCGTGCTCCTCCAGGGTTTTCACAATATTGGCAATCGTGGAAGCCTTCTGGCCGATTGCCACATAGATACACTTTACGTTCTGGCCCTTCTGGTTGATGATCGTATCGATAGCGATAGCCGTCTTACCTGTCTGACGGTCTCCAATGATCAGCTCACGCTGGCCTCTTCCTATAGGAATCATGGCATCAATTGCCTTAATACCTGTCTGAAGCGGTGTGTCAACCGCCTGTCTGGTAATAACGCCGCTTGCCACACGCTCAATCTTGCGGTAGCTGTCTGTCTGAACGGGTCCCTTGCCGTCGATTGGCTGCCCCAGCGAGTTCACAACACGTCCCAGCAGGGCATCACCCACAGGAACCTCAACCACTCGCCCGGTAGTCTTGACAGTGTCACCTTCGTTAATGTTTTTCGCACTGCCGAGAAGAACCACGCCGACATTATCCTCTTCCAGATTCAGCACCATGCCGTATACTTCTCCGGGGAACTCAAGCAGCTCGCCCTGCATGGCTTTTTCCAGTCCATGGACACGGGCGATACCGTCTGCCACCTGGATAACAGTACCCACATCTGAAACATCCAGTGTGGAAGCATACCGCTTAATCTGATCCTTGATAACTGAACTTATTTCTTCCGGTTTTAAATTCATGGATCTGTCGCACCTTTCTTCCAACCGGTTATCCCAGCTGGATTTGTAATAATTGTTTTGTCAAACTGTCCAACTTTGTGCGGATACTGCTATCCACAACTCTGTCGCCTATACGGATGACCATCCCCCCGATGAGGGAAGCATCCGTGTTAAAATACATTTCCATCTCTTTGTATCCGCTGGTCTCAAGCAGCTTCGATTCGACTGCGGACTTCTGGGTATCTGAAAGTTCCTGGGCGGTAGTCACATGGGCAATGCCGATCTTTTTCTGCTCCTTCACCTTATCGGTAAAGTAATCGAAAACCGCCGGCAAATCCCGATAGCGCTCCTTGGAAACGATAATCTCCAGAAAATTCACCAGTTCTTCGCTGACACGCCCTCTGAAAACCGTATCTACTACCTGCAGCTTCTCCTGCTTCGGAATTCCCGGGTGCTTCATCAGCTCGTCAAACCGGGGATTGTCCGCAAGTATCTTCCTGACTGCGCTTATCTCCTCCAGAATCTCTCCAGCCCTGTCCTCGCCGGATTCCATAGCCGCTTCGAACAAGGCTTCACCATATGTCTTGGATACTAACTTAGCCATGTCTTATCACCTATTTCCTTTAAGGTTTCATCAATCAGCTGGCTTTGCACGGTAGTGTCAATGGATGCGGACACAACCTTTCCGGCCATGATAGCTGCAACTGCAACAATCTCCCGCTTTACTTCATCGGAAATCTTCTGCTTCTCAAGCTCGGCTTCCGTCTTTGCCCGCTCCAGAATGCGTGCCGCTTCTTCCTTCGCCTGAGCAATAATCTGATTCTCGTTGTTCAGTGCCTTCTTCCGGGCTTCGCTCAGGATGCCTTCCGCCTCCTTGTCGATTTCCTTCAGCCTGCTCTCATATTCTTCCTTCAGGCGTCCTGCCTCGTCCATGTCCTGTTTTGCCGTCTCCAGCTCAGTGCGTATTTTCTCCTTACGGCTGTTCAGCATCTTCCTCGCCGGATTGAACAGAAAATAGCTCATGATAAGGAACAGCGCAAACATCGCTATAATGAGCAGGCAGGCATCAGCAATCAGCTGCCAGTCCAGATCGAACAGTCTTGACAGCGACGGGCTCTCTGTTAAAAGTATCATCCTCTGCCTCCTTTCTGCCTTTTATAAGCTTAACGGTATGCCGCCTAAGCTTAGGGCAGAAGGGGCTTCAGGAATAACAGAAGGAACGCGATCAACAGACCATACAGACCTGTGGTCTCGGCAACTGCCTGACCCAGCAGCATCATGGTTCTGATCTGTGACTGTGCACCGGGGTTACGTCCTACTGCAGCAGCAGCGTGTCCTGCTGCGATACCCTGTCCGATACCAGGTCCGATACCGGCGATAACCGCCAGACCTGCACCGATTGCCGAGCAACCTAAAATAAAGTTTTCATTGAAGTCCATTCTTTTTTCCTCCTAAAAATGTGTTGAAAATATTTCAAAAATCACTTTAGTGATTTTTGTCAGATGAAACATAGAATTTGTTATGTTTCGTCCTTTGAAACATTACAAATTCTTTTCATCTTGTTAGCGGCGCGTCCCATCACCTATCTCATTTGCGACGTAGGTCATGGTCAGCATACAAAATACATACGTTTGAATTGCTCCTGAGAACAAATCAAAATACACATGCAGCGCAGCCGGCCACAGAGTAGCAAACCAGCCCAACAGACCGTACACCAGCGCCATCATCGCCGTTCCCGACAGGACGTTGGCAAACAGACGCAGGGATAACGAAACCGGTACAGCCAGGTTACTGATAATGTTGATCGGAACCCAGATCGGCAGCCATTTGGGAAGAGGAGAACAATAATCTTCCCAGATTGTCAGCGGTTTCTGATATTTCCATTTGTTGATGCGAATCAGCATAAAGGTAATCAGGGCAAGCGGCAGTGTCACTCCGTAATCCGCAGTAGGCGGACGCAGACCCAGGAGACCCGATATGTTGCTGACCAGAATAAAGATAAATACGGTACCGATGTAATTATAGTATTTCGGCGCCGATGCCTCCATAGAGACATCCACCATGCCGTCCAGCTTTTCCACGATCAGCTCCACTATATTCTGGAAACTGCCGGGCACCTCGGATGCCTTTGCCATACAGCGCTTTGCCGCAACAGCAAAGACGATCAGAATCAGCATGACAAACAATACGCATACGTGTGTAGTTGTTATCCAGACTGTATGTCCGAAAAAGGAATACTGAAAGACCCCGTGAATCATAAAATCCACGTCGCCACCGCCGGATAACAATATCCCATGCTCCATACTCTCACCTCCTCTTCTCTCGTATTTTGTTTATCCGGAGAGTTTTTACACCCTCCTTAAGAGGCTTCTTCCGGCTCCCGGGTTTCCTCGTCAGGAAGCGCCTGGGGCACAGGGTCGGTCTCATGAAACAACATATTATAGAATTTATGAATAAACGGCTGCAGATATGCCGTTATCTTCAGGCTCATGTACCCCAGAAACACAATCAGGGTATCCATCACATTCGTCACCGAGATAATAGCCAGAATCACTATTACCATCAGATACCGAAAAACATATCCCCGGGTAATTATTTTTGAGGCGGACGCGCTGTCCGTCAAAGCCCTGTCCAGGGTTCTGGCCATGTGGATGCTGGCCGTCACTGCAAAAAGAATGCCAAACCACAGGCTCGAAGCATATCGGGGCTGCTCTTTCGCGAAAAATAAGCCCACTGCCTGACATACAATCCCATACATCAGCATACCCGTATGCATTTCCAGCAATGTTCTATCTGCCCTTTTTAGATACTGTATCATCTTTTCCGTCTTCATCCCTGCATATCTTCTTAACCAGACGATAAACCCCCTGACATCCCGCCACAGCTCCGACAAAAAACAGGATTACCGTGATATATGAGGTCCCCAGCCTGCGGTCCAGCCAAATTCCCAGTGCAGTCGTCATTCCCACGGACGCGATCATAACCAGGCCCATCTGTGTAATCAGGGGTAGTATTTTAAACGTTTCTTTCTTATCATCATCCCGATGTTTCATAACTCTCATTATATCCAATTTATTCAAAAAAGTCTAGAAATATTTACAACTTACCATTGACTCCGCGACCTAACGGTTGTAGTATTTGTACAAAGTTTACGAAAGGAACCGATACGGCCATGAATATCCGCATTGCCACGCCCCGGGATTCCGGGCAGCTGCTGGAAATCTACGCGCCCTATGTAGAGCATACCTGCATAACATTTGAATACGAGGTCCCCTCCGTGGAGGAATTTGAGAGCCGTCTCCGGCACACACTGGAAAAATATCCCTACCTGGCCGCCGAGGAGAACGGTATCATTCTCGGATATGCCTATGCCTCTGCTTTCAAGGGCAGGGCGGCTTATGACTGGTCCGTCGAGACTTCTGTCTATGTGCGGGAAGCTCATACCGGAAAAGGAATCGGCGCAGCACTGTACAGTGCACTGGAAGAGCTTCTTCGCAGACAGCATATCTGCAATCTGTGCGCCTGCATTGCCTACCCCCATCCCGCCAGCAGTTCTTTTCATGAACATTTCGGCTACCACACCGTGGCCCACTTCCATGCCTCGGGCTTCAAACACGGCAAGTGGCACGATATGATATGGATGGAAAAAGAGCTGTGCCCTCATACGGTTCCCCCCATGCCTTTCATACCGTTTCCCCTGTTGGAACAGCAGCCCTGATACTATCACATAAACAGCGGCCTTCAGCGCCGCAAAAGAAAGGGGTTCCATATGAACAAAGTTTCCAGACTTTACCGGCGCAGACTGATACCTGCAGAGTGCATCCTGCTGAAGGATGATGTTATCGTCGAACAAAACGATGAGTTTCTTGTAACCAAGTGGAACACAATTCGCCCAAAACCTAATTTTTCCCACGGCTGCTCCTGCTACTTTTTTCGGGAAGGCATCAAAGTCAGCAAAATATACAAAGCGGACGGCACTCTGTTATACTGGTACTGCGATATTGTGGACTATGACTTTGATTCCTCAGAATGCGCCCTGACAATTACCGATCTGCTTGTGGATGTGATACTCTATCCGGATGGGCATATGGAGGTAGTGGACCTGGATGAACTGGCAGAGGCCCTGGAGCGTGGCCTCATAACAAAAGAGCAGATGACCACCTGCCTGCGTAATCTGAATCATCTGCTCACCATTATTTACCGCGATAAATTTGACAGGCTTCAGTCTTCTCTGAACAGCCTTGGCCTGTGACTCATTATTTCATCGTTTTCGTCAGAAAGCTCCGGATTGCTTCGCATTCCATGCTTCCGCAATCCGCCCGTATTCGCAAATCGCCCTGCTCATTTTTTCGCAGTGCTTTTTTGCTCATACGGTCTAGCGTCTCTAATGCAAAGACAGCCCTGCGCGCAAGCGTGCGGGCTGTTCTTGCATTGAGACTGAGCTTTCTTAATAAAATATATGTCCGCCGATACTGATTCCGGTCAGTCCCGGAATCGGTGTGCGGAAAAAGACACAGTTTCCCACATTTGTCACACCGGCCATAGCCTCATCCGCGGCCCTGTAACAGGACTCAGTGGCCTTGTCCGCCTCAAGCGCCAAGGCCAGCCTGCCGCTGGCCACCGGTGAAAATTGTCTGTTCTGGTAGATAACTCCCATCACGGTACTCGGAAATTTGGCGCTCAGCACTCTGTTTATGACCACACTTCCCACTGCCACCTGTCCCTCGTAGGGTTCTCCGCCCGCCTCACAGTAAATCAGGTTTGCAAGCAGTTTGCGATCGCCGGCGCTGAAAGTCACCTCGGAAATATCCCGCCAGGCGGCGTTAGCAGCCGCTTTGGACAAAGCGATTTCCTCTGCAAGCTTCTTCCGCAGATACTCCAGGTTTTCTTCTTCTTTTTTAATCTGATCTTCGATCTCTCTCGTTTTCTGCTCCGCATCGGCAATCTGATCGCCGTAGTTGGCGATAGCGTTGGAGGTCTGGCTTATCAGGCCCGAAACCTTTTCCTTTTCCGCTTCCGCCTGAACCTTCAGCATATCCAGATTAATCTTTTCGTCCTGTAGTCTGGCCTCCTGCTCCTCAATGTAAACGCGGTTCGCCATGTACTCGTCCATCTTCTTCCGCTCATAAACCGCCACTTTCTCAATGTAGTCCGCCGCATTCAGTATACCCGCAATGCTGTTTTCCTTCAGCAATGCATTGAGATAGCTTTCGTCCTGCATCTCGTACATGGCCCGGACTCTCTCCACCATACATTCGTACTGCCACTCCTCCGTGGCCTTTGCCTCCTCCAGCGCCGCCTGGGTATCAACAATCTCCTGCTCCTTGTCCCTGATCTGCTGCTCCAGGTCCTCCAGGTTTTCGACCACCTGGGTCAGCTGCTCATTCAGGTTGTTCAGTTCTCTCCGCAGGCTCTTCTGCTCACCCTGCAGGTGTCCCAGCTGTTCCTCGCTCTTATTTTTCTCGTCTTCCAATTCCTGCCTTCTCTGTTCACCCTCATTGATCTGCTGCTGGGTACTGGAAGTTGCGGACACCACAAGCACACCGGGAAAAATATTCACCCCGGTGCCCCCCATGCCGCCGGTTCTGCCCGAATCATCGGAAACCGCCGCGGCTATCAATACCGCTGCCATCAAAGCAGCCGTCCTCTTCTTCCAGACCCTCAACTGTTGCAACCTGCCTTTCTCTAGACCTGAATATGTATCTGCCGCCCTGTGCGGGAATAAGGAACATAGTTCACCCCTGCCGCGTCAAACATCCTCTTGGACGCACGGTTTCCCGGTGTTCCCTCGTATTTGTCACTGTCATACACCACCGTCCTGATACCTGCCTGTATGATTGCCTTTGCGCACTCATTGCAGGGAAAAAGAGATACATATATCTTCGTGCCCTCCAGAGAACCCCCTCTGTAATTTAAGATAGCGTTCAGTTCGCTGTGAGTGACAAAGGGATACTTTGTGTTCAGTTCTTCCCCTTCCCTGTCCCAGGGAAAGGCATCATCCGAGCAGCCCATGGGAAATCCGTTGTAGCCCATGGACAATATTTTATTGTCACTGCTGACAATACACGCTCCCACCTGGGTGCCGGGGTCCTTTGAGCGCATGCCGGAGAGGTATGCCACTCCCATAAAGTACTCATCCCAGCTGATATAGTCTTCTCTCTTTCCCATGCCGTCTTCTCTCCCCATCTCTATTTTGTACCGAAAATGCGGTCTCCTGCATCCCCCAGACCGGGAACGATGTACCCATGGTCATTCAACCTCTCATCCAGAGCGCCTACATACATGTCCACATCCGGATGAGCCTCCTCCATAGCCTTAATTCCTTCGGGTGCGGCAATGATGCACATGAAATGAATGTTTTTGCAGCCCCTGTCTTTCAGCATCTGAATCGCCGCTGCAGAGGAACCTCCGGTAGCCAGCATGGGATCTACCACAAACACTTCCCTCTCCGCACAGTCCGCCGGAAGCTTGCAGTAATACTCCACGGGTTTTAAGGTCTCCGGATCCCTGTAAAGGCCGATATGCCCTACCTTTGCGGCAGGAATCAGCTCCAGTATGCCGTCCACCATGCCAAGACCGGCGCGCAGGATCGGAACCACCGCCAGTTTTTTGCCGCTCAGTTCCTTTGCGGTTGTGGTACAGATTGGCGTGGTAATCTCCACATCCTCCAGTTTCAGATCACGGGTTGCCTCATAGCAGATCAGCATGGCAATCTCACTGATAGTCTGCCTGAAATCCTTAGTGCCTGTCTCCTGCCTGCGGATGAAACCGATCTTGTGCTGAATCAGCGGGTGATCCATAATCACTACTTTTGCCATTTTATTTTCCTCCCTCTATCATGTCAACTCTGCGCCGATGTTTCTCCTCACCTGAAAAGTCCGTGTTCAGGAAAGTCTCCACAATGTCCAGGGCAAGGTTTGTCCCCACCATTCCGCCGCCCAGTGCAAGCACATTTGCATCATTATGCAGTCTGGTCATCCTTGCGGAAAGAGTATCCGAGCATAGGGCGCAGCGCACACCCGGCACTTTGTTTGCAACCATGCTGATGCCGATACCCGTAGTGCAGATGACAATTCCCTTCTCGCAGGTTCCTTCCGCCACCGACTCTGCCACCGCGCGGCCGTATACAGGGTAATCCACCGATGCATTGCTGTTGCACCCCATATCCCGGTATGGAATGTTTTTCTCCTCCAGATAACGCTTCACATTTTCCTTCAATTCATAACCGCCATGATCACTTCCGATTGCAATCATTTTTTCTCCTCCTGCCTTTCATAATTATATTGACGATCTTTCATTACCTTTTGTTTCATTCCCTTCACACTTGAACTACCCTGTGCCCCGCCGCCTTCAGCAGCCTGTTCATGATGGCCTGTCCCAGCCCTGCGGCTTCAAAGCCCTCTGCGTATATTTTTGTGACACATTCGTCATCAAATTCCCGGAGGGTCGAAAAAAGGTTCCTTGCAATGCTTTCCTCATCTCTGCGGCTGCCCACACACTTCACCACATCCGCCGAGTAACGCGGACTGCTCTCACTGGTGCAGATGATTCCTGTTCTTTCACCCTGTACCTGCTCTGCCGCCGTTTGCCTGTTAATATATTCGATTACCGCATCAAAGCTCCCCTCCACAATTGTCAACTCCCCCTTGGGCGCATAGTGGCGGTACTTCATGCCGGGCGCTCTGGGAGCCTGTCCGCTGTCCGCTTCCAGAATTGTGACATCTGTGTCAACTTCTTTCAGAACTCTGTTCAGCATTTCTCCGGTCACATAACCGGGGCGTAGTATCTGGGGAGGCAAAACGGTCAGATCAAGGATGGTGGATTCCAGTCCGATACCCACCCGGCCGCCGTCTATGATCATGTCTATCCTTCCGTCCATATCCTGCGCTACATATCTTGCCAGGGTAGGACTCGGCCTCCCTGAGCGGTTGGCGCTTGGGGCAGCAATATATCCCCCGCCGTACTCGATCAGCTTTCTGGCCGTTTTATCCGAGGGGAACCGCACTGCCACCGTGTCCAGGCCGCCGGTAGTCTCGGCTGGAACCAATTCTGTCTTATGCAGTATCATCGTCAGCGGCCCCGGCCAGAAGGCTTCCGCAATCCTGAACGCCTCCTCCGGCACACGGCCGGCAATTTTTTCCATGTCTTCCAGTCTGCATATATGCACGATCAGCGGATTATCCGAGGGTCTCCCCTTTGCCGCATAAATCTTCCGGGCGGACTCCCTGTTCAGGGCATCTCCCCCCAGGCCGTAGACAGTCTCCGTAGGAAACGCCACCAGCCCGCCGCTTTGTATAATGCTGCCCGCCCGGCGCAATGCCGCATCTTCCTCCGCTGTGAACGTCTCCGCATGCGGCCTGATCTTTACTGTCACTGTTTCCATCGCAACTGACACTTTCCAAGCCGGCGCACTGACACACCGGCTTTCAAAACATTCTATCCCCTAAACTCGTAAGCTCACATCGATTATAGCATAAACCTTCCAAAAGATAAAGACTTATCCGATTGCTGTCAGGGTTGTTTCACCAACAGAAATTTAAATTTTCTGTTTCACACGACTCCGTTTTCGGAACACGAAATACTCTGCCGATCAGTCCTTACCGATTCTCATCCAGATATATCTGCACCCGTTTTTCAATGACCTCACTGACCGCCTCCGCGGATTTGCCGCCTCTGAAATAGTCCGCCGCCTTTTCCCCTGTGTTATACTCATCCGTGTAAGGATATACCACCAGAATGCTTTCACCGTTCCCATTCTTCTCCCAAACGCTTCTTGTTGTTTCGACCTTATCCAGCTGCGCCTTCAGCCATGCATCGAGACAATCTTTTCGCACCGGAAAATAGGAATCCTGGTACAGCTGTACCTCTTCGCTGAAAAGGAACAGAAGAAATTCCCATGCTCCCTCCTTGTTGGCCGAATTGCGATTGATGGCCATCGTGCTGTCTGAATACAACCGCAGATGACATCCGTCGTCAAACTGACTTCCACAGACTACCTTCCCGGCCTTCTCCATCTCCTTGGAGCCTTGAAAAGCAAAAAGATTAAGAGGACTGCCCTGAAAACGGTGCTCCGCTATGCTGACCATATCAGCCTTCCGGGGAGAATCTCCATATAAGGCTGCCGCCTCCAGGATATCCGCAAAAAGCTCCCCGCTGAAATCACAGGTTCCCTCCTCCCAGTCCACCATCCCCCAAAGAGCTTCGCTGCCTCCAAGGAAATAATTCAGCAGATCCTGTGAATTGTAGCCGGACAAAAATACTGCGTCTGTTCTTCCCAGGGAAAGCAGAGCGTCCACCAGTTCCTGAATACCCGGTTCCTCCTCCCTGTCCAGCAGGGAGGCATCCATCATGTAACCGTCCAGTCCCCATGACAGGGGTGTGATTCCATAGATCCGATCCCCCTCCCGCCAGATTCCGAAGGCACAGGGAAGGTAATCCTCCATCAGCGCTCCGCCGATGATATCCGGCCCCTTTCCTGCGGCGATCTGGACGCTGGTCAGTCTGGCAAAGTCCTCCTGGTCATTCCCGCTGCCGCAATCCTCCACAATCACATGATACTTGTCGCTTTGCTGATTAAACCGGGCGGCCTGCGCAGAAATCCAGGTATCTCCGTAAAACTGGCCCCGGAGGACGATGGGCGTCTTTTCAACCTCAGATACAGTCAGCCGATCCAGGGCCGCCCTGGGAAGAGGACGCTCACTGCTATCCATATACAGCATCAGATAACTGCCATCCGGCAGCATTTTGAAATCCTTCAGGTACATCTGCGAATAGACGTTGGAATAGGAGGTGCCGGTAAAGTTGAGAACGAAGGACATTTTCCCATCCCTGGGAGAAACCGTCAGGATTCCATCGCCCGCATTTGGATCCGCATTATACAGGAGAGGGGTTTCCGGGCCGCTGCCCACCTTTGCATACCGATAGGCAGCGTCAAACTTTATCTGCTTTTCCTCGGGAGTCTCTCCGGTAGCCGGGTCCATCTCCCCCAGGATCAGATTTCCCTCAGAATCTGTCATGCCCAGATAGATTCTGCCATCCTCCAGCTGACATATACCCGTAAAGGAATAACCGGAATTCCATTTCCGGGTAAACTGTACCTCCCCGGATGCCAGAAATTTTGTGGGATGAACTATCGTATCTTAATCTGCCATCATGTTATAAGCAATTTACGTCTTGTGTACCATATTCAACGTGGTGATAGCCATTCGGTACATAATTCAATATGCATTCTCTTACCTTATTTGCTTTAAATACCATTAGAGATGGATACTTTTTATAAAGTGCTATTTCCTCTTCTGAGGCATTCTGCTTCGCTGATCCAAATTCATAAAACCGTTCAAGACTAAATCCTGCATCTGCTAAAAAATTAATATATTCAAATTATCACTAATTCCATCTTCTTTCCAAATGGATCCGAAAGCTACCGAATAAAAAATCGGGTCATTTAAGCTAAATACAAATGTTCCACCTGATTTTAACATTCGATTTATTTGCTCTGATGATAGGTCTAAGCAAGTCATTTTTGCGCCTTGCTTCGCAAGCGCTATACCACAATTTGCACCTCCGCAACCTAATTCAAGTATCTTTTTCCCCTTAACATCACCAATTAATTTTAGATCTTTTTCTTTTGGACAAGAACTATTACCATAGTCAACCTCATCAAAAGAAAACATCGCATTTTTTTGATATCGATCTGCTTGTTTATTCCATGAATCCCTGTTAACATCAATTATACTCATTACAATTCTATCCTTTCATATATATAAATTAAATGATTATATACCAGGCTCAGCCACCGTCTTATAAGGTACCCATACGCTACACACCGGTAAATGGTCAAATAATGGCTTCCTGCTATGTCGTCTGTTAAAGCGGTAGCAAAATCATCAAGGTAACCCTTCCGGTAGCTGCACATAGCAAAACATTGCATCTGTCATGGGTGCAGAACACCGCCTCTGCCGACAGTATCCTATAAGTCAGCATAGCACAACAGGCAAGACAAGACAACCGTAATTGAATACCTAACGGGAAAGGGACTGTGGCGACACTCCGATAGCGGAAGCCGGCGCTTCCTGCGTCATCCCCCTTTGATTCATCTTTTAATTGTTTACAGTTTCTGAACATGTCCATGTCTTTATCATAATCACTTGCCGGATATACTTCCGCCTGCCAGCCGGCGAAGACATGTCGCAGATGAACAGCAGAACACTTAAACCGATAATGCATCGCAGGACAGAGCATTAAAAGCGCAGATGTATGATACAACGCAAGATATACTACGTTGTAACAATACTTCAAATATTACTTGCTTTATGATATAATGAAAACACTCTTTTTTATACAGTGTCGGCAATTTCTGTCAGGCAATTGCACTATTTATAAACAAGCAGCAGGAGGTTATTATGCAACAGGTTACAGAACAACAGATTCAGGCCATGGCCCCGAACGCTGCCGCTTCGGCAAACGGCAGAAAAATATCCCAAAAAGGCGGATTTGTGCGGCTGGAACACTCTGCGGATGACACCTTTTATCTGGGTGAATGTACAGGCAGCGGAAAAAGCAATTACATTACTACCGTAGATTTTATAGAGCCCGGTAATCCCGTGTGCCGGTGCTCCTGCCCCAGCCGTCAGTTTCCCTGCAAACACGGTCTGGCGCTTCTCTATGAGATTCTTGCGAAAAAGAAATTCGACATATGCGAAATTCCGGAAGATATCCTGAAAAAGAGGGAAAAGAAGCAGGCCCGGGAGGCTAAGAACACTGCGGTTCAGTCTGCGGAGGGGCTGACTGACGAAGATCCGGAAGCAGCCGCCAGGAAGAAGGTGTCCGCCGCAAAGAGCGCAAAAGCAGCCAAAACCAAGAAATTGCAAAAACAGCTGGAAGGCCTTGAACTGGCTGCCAGGTTGATACAGGATCTGACCCGGGCCGGTCTCGGCACCATGGGCGGAACGGTGCTGAAAAATTATGAGCAGCTGGCAAAACAGCTCGGGGACTATTACCTCCCCGGCCCCCAGCGTCTGCTGAACGGACTGATATTGGAGATTGCCGCTTTCCAGAAGGACGGCAGAGAAGAACATTATGAGGCTGCCATTGCTGTTTTGGAGAAATTCCGGACGCTTGTCAAAAAATCTCAGCAATATCTGTCGGATAAGCTGGAACAGGGCAATGTGGAACAGGATGACACCGTGCTCTACGAAGAACTGGGCGGTATCTGGAAGCTTTCCGAGCTGGAAGCTCTGGGACGTGGAAAGGCGAACGCGGATCTGATACAATTATCCTTTTGGGTAAATTATGACGCCGCCAGAAAGGAGTACATAGATACCGGATGCTGGGCAGATCTTACATCCGGAGAGATATTCGTCACACGTAACTACCGTCCTGTCAAGGCGCTAAAATATGTAAAACAGGAAGATACCGTTTTCGGCGTGGCATGTGTTCCCATGGCGGTGTGTTATCCCGGTGAAGGAAATCTGCGCATCCGCTGGGATGGTGCCGGTATCCGTCCTGTAGAGAAAGAAGATTTACGGAAGCTTCACGCTCTGTCCGGGACTTCCCTTGCAGCGGAGGCAAAAACAGCCAAGAATCTGCTAAAAAATGCTCTTGTCGACCCCATATATATGCGTCTGATCTCCTTTGTGCAGCTGGGGAAGACCCGGGACGGGTTTGCTCTGGAGACTGAAGATGGGGAGACCATTGCCCTGGGGGACGCGCCGGGAATGGAACCCTCCACGGACAGACTTGCGCTGCTGCCCCGGGAAGGTTTGTTACAGCATCAGGTGCTCTTGGGAGCCTTCTATTATGACAGCGAAACCCGACGTCTGAAAATGCAGCCTCTCAGCATCATAACGGATGAAGCCATTGTGCGGCTTCTGTATTGAGCGGCATGGTTATGCCCTGACAGTCTCAAAGGCGGGGCGGCCAAAGCTGACATATTTGAAACAATACCAACAAGCGAGGAGGAAACGATAGATGGATATTTCACCGTTATACGAATTGCGCGCAAGGCTCCGCGCCGCCATGATCGCAGGCACCGGCCTGCTCTCAGAGGATTTCCGTTTAAAGCGGGCGTTGGAAGCTTTTACGCCTTTGGAGCAGGCTTCACCGGTCTTTGCAAAAATAGGACAGCTGGCCGGGGCTCTCTTATCGCCGGATTCCGCAGACAAGGAGGACCTTCTGCTGGATGCAATCACTCTGGCAGACGCCGTGCTGTGCACCCAGGGAGCGGTATCCGTGGAGGAGAAATTGGAGCCTGTTGCAGGATGCGGATGGGGCACCGCCGTCACCAACGCCCCCTATTCCGTTGTCAAGACCCTGACGGAGTCCCTGTTAACTTCCGGCAGCGGACATTACAGCTATGTGGTTGAAACCCACAGAGACCGCCCGGAGCTTTTTAAGGATTACAGGGTCAAGACAGCCATGATTCAGGCTCTTGGAGCCTCCTACGCGGAGCTTGCAGACACGGTGGCCGATTGGCTGAAAGAGGAGGATGCGTCCATCCTGCCCCTGCTGCAGAAAGATTTTGACCCCAAAGGAAAGAAGGAAATGGTGCGCCGCATCCATGTAATGTCGGCGATAGATGGGGAGGCATCCAATAAATTTTTTGTAAAAATACTGCCGGAGGCGGAGAAAGATGTACGGCAGGCTCTTATATTTGCGCTGCGCTGCCGACCCGAAAATGTGGATCTGCTTCTGGAGCTTACAAAGACAGAAAAAGGGAATGCCAAAAAGACGGCTTACTACGCTCTGGCCTTTATGGAGGATGAGAAGGCGGAGGCTGCTTTCTCGGAACTCTATAAAAAGAAGTCGGAGGAGGCCATGCAGTATCTGGTTTATGCGGAGACAAAATGGGCTTCCCTGTTTGTGGCGGAAAAGCTGCAGGAGCAGTTGTCGCCCTGGGCGGAGGAACACGCCAGGCCTGAAAGAACCAAGGAACAGAAAAGCCTGCTGGGAGAGACGGTTTCGGCCCTGCCCGGCAAAAGCGGCAGCGATATCTGCGAAGTATTCCGCGTGGCAGCGAATCTGGAAGACCGCCCGAATACTGCGTTCATCGCCGAAGGTGTCAAAGAAACCATCATGGCAGGCCTGAATCTGAGAAACAGAGAAAACACTTTTACCTTTCAATCATCTATTCCCTACCTGCTGCACCAGGCGTTGCACTGCCATCCGGACGAGGAACTCTGCGCTCTTGCTGTAGAACTGTACGAGGCAAAGGACAGGCGCGGCGGCAAGCGCAAGGCATATTTTCCCGCTGCGGTGGCAGCCCAGCTCCTGACAGACGGAGACTGCTGCGGCTGGCTGGAGGAACAACTGAAAGGGAAACTGTTTCAATCCAGGCAGGAATTATATCCGTTTCTGGCAAGAGGCCTGGACGGACTCCGGTTCAGTGAGAGGGAAAACGGCTATGTGCTGCGCGTAAAGCGTCCCTACCGAACCCATCCGTCCGGAGAGCCAATGCCGGAATTCTGCCAGCCGGTGAAACAGGATATCACCGGACGCTTTACGGACATTCTCACACGCTGCCAGGATCGGGATATTGACCAGGTGCTGATGAACTGCATCGACAGTGAGAACGAAGCCTACAGCCGCAAGCTGGGGGACTATTTTTACGAGCGTGCACGGAACCTAAAGGCTGTCAGAGATTACCTGCTGGCTCTGAAAAGCTGCAGATATCCCAAATGTGAGGGACTTGCGGTCAGTTATTTTTCCGACAGCAGCCTTACGCACTATTTTTCGGAGATTTCCGCCTATGCGGCGATGTTGCCGGGGGACAAAACCGCCATCTATGAGGAACTGCAAAGAGTTTATAATTTATATAAGCAGGGACGGATTAAAACACGTGACTCCGGTCAGTGGGAAGAGCGGTTTTTGGATTATCTGGAAGAATGGAAGAACAGTATATAAAGAAAGGAACAGTACAAAGTTATGGAAGAACAATTACAGAGACTGCCTGCAGAGCAGCTTTTTCAAAAAGAACTTGACGCGCTGGCCGCGGCTGAAAAAGATCCCGTTCCCACGGGCTGGAGAATGTCTCCCCGCTCCGTCCGCACATACATCTGCGGCGGAAAAGTCGGCAATATGGAAATCACTCCAAAATATATCGGACATGAGCGGCTGGTGGAGATTGCAATCGCTACTTTGGTCACGGACAGAGCTCTCCTGCTGATCGGGGAGCCCGGCACAGCCAAGAGCTGGCTGTCGGAGCATCTGACTGCAGCCATCAACGGAGATTCCACCAAGGTGATCCAGGGCACTGCGGGAACCACGGAGGAGCAGATCCGCTATTCCTGGAACTATGCCATGCTGATAGCCAACGGGCCTTCCAGGGAGGCCATGTTGAAAAGCCCTGTTTTTCATGCCATGGAGACGGGAACTATCGCCAGACTGGAGGAGATATCCCGATGCGCTTCCGAAGTACAGGATGCATTGATCTCCATCCTGTCGGAAAAGAGAATTTCCGTGCCGGAGCTCAATATGGAGGTTCCTGCCAAAAAGGGCTTTTCCGTGATCGCCACGGCCAACACCAGAGACAAGGGCGTCAACGAGATGTCTGCGGCATTGAAGCGCCGTTTCAATATCGTGGTGCTCCCGGCTCCCGCCGATCTGGAGTCCGAGATGGAAATTGTCCGCACCAGAGTAGCACAGCTTTCTGCCGGACTGGATCTGAACGCCTCTCTGCCGGAGTCCGAGGTAGTGGAGAAGGTCTGCACCATCTTCAGGGAGCTTCGCAGCGGAGAGACCTGCGACCGCAGCCAAAAGGTTAAGCCCACCTCCGGCGTGCTTTCCACGGCGGAAGCAATTTCCCTGCTCTGCAACAGTATGTCCCTGGCGGGGAGCTTCGGCAACGGCAGGATCAGCGATGAGGATCTGGCTGCCGGACTGCTGGGAGCTGTTATCAAGGACGAAGAAAAAGATAATGTAGCCTGGAAGGAATACCTGGAAAATGTCATGAAGAAACGGGGTTCCCGCTGGAGCGGATTGTATAAAGCATGTAGAGGATTATTATGACACACCCTTATGTATTCGGCATTCGCCATCTGTCCCCTGCGGGCGCATGGCATTTGCGGCAGTTTTTGACAGAAATAAAACCCCGCCTGGTTCTGGTGGAGGGTCCCAGCGATTTAAATGAGCAGCTGACGGATATCACCCGGCCGGAGACAAAGCCCCCCATCGCGATCCTCGCCTACACAAAGGAGGCTCCCGTGCGGACAATCCTGTACCCTTTTGCGGAGTACTCTCCGGAATACCAGGCTTTTCTCTGGTGTAAGGAACATGGAACAGAATGCCGCTTTATTGATCTGCCCTCCGACGTTTTCCTGGCGCTGCCCTCCGGCAGACGGGACAGATCGGAGGGGGAGGAGAAGCGCATGAGCGCTTATGAGCTCCTGGACCGGCAGGCGGGTGAGGACGGACATGAGACCTTCTGGGAACGGGTTATGGAGCATGCCCGGGATGCGGATGGGTACTGCAGAGGCGCTGCTTTGTTCGGCTCCAGCCTGCGGGAGGTCAGCCTGGAAATGGAACAGGAAGCGGACTGGCCGGAAACCCTGGTGAGGGAGGCTTTTATGCGGCTTCAGATACAGAAAGCGCTGAAGGAAGGGTTTGCACCGGAAGAAATCGTTGTAGTCACGGGCGCTTACCACGTATCGGGACTTTTGTCCGAGGATGCTCTGCCCATGACGGAGGAGGAATTTTCATCCCTGCCCCGGGTGGAGGCAAGCCATACGCTGATGCCCTATTCCTATTATCGGCTGTCAGCCCGAGCAGGCTACGGTGCTGGCAATAAAGCTCCGGCATATTATTCCCTGTTGTGGGAAGCCCTGCAAAAAGGGAATCTGCAGTATGTTTCACACGCTTATCTTTCGCGGATTGCCGGATATCAGAGGGAACACGGAACCCCCGTCTCCTCCGCGGAGGTAATAGAGGCGGTTCGTCTGGCAGGCTCTCTGGCGGGACTCAGGGGCGGCGGAGTTCCCGTTCTGCGCGATCTGCATGATGCGGCAGTGACCTGTCTCGGTGGAGGCAGCTTCCCCGCCGTCAGCCTGGCCATAGCGGACACGGAAATCGGAACCGCCATCGGCTCCCTGCCTGAGGGAGTCAGCCGCACCAGCATTCAGGAGGATTTTTACAGACAGCTGAAAGAACGGAAACTGGAAAAGTATCGTGATATCACCGCACAGGATCTGCCCCTCGACCTGCGTGAAAATCGCAATGTCTCCTCGCAGAAAGCAGCTTTCCTTGATCTGCACCGCTCCTTCTTCCTTCATCAGCTTCGGATTCTGGGAATCCACTTTGCCGGTCAGCAGAAGGTTAATCAGGACAATGCCACCTGGGCGGAACATTGGGTGATACGCTGGACGCCGGAGGCGGAGATCGAACTGGTGGAAGCGGCGTTAAAAGGAGATACGGTAGAACAGGCCGCATCCTTTGTCATGAAGGAAAGGGTGGAGACTGCTCCCGATATGAGCGGGATCGCCCTGGTCATTGAAGACGCTTTCACCTGCGGCATGGCCTCCGCAGTTGTCTATGCCACTGCAGCGCTGCAGGCCATGGCTGTGGATGCTGCTTCTCTGGAAGAACTGGCTGCCACAGCCAACAGGCTTTCCGTTGTAGTGCAGTACGGTGATATCCGTCATCTGGATGCCGCCCCCTTAGAGCCTATCCTGTGCCAGATATTCTATCGCGCCTGCCTGATCCTGCCGGGAGCATGTGTCTGCGATGACGCTGCCAGCAAGGGGATTGTCACGGCCATGGAACAATTAAACAGCGCCGCCCTGGCACATGATTTTCTGGACACCCGGGCGTGGCTGGATGCCCTGGAGGAGACAGCGAAACGGGATGATTTAAACACGAAACTCTCCGGATTTGCCGCCGCCATTCTATTGGAGAGGGGCTGCATAGACGGCGGACAGCTCAATCTGGAAGTGCGGCGCAGACTTTCCAGAGGAGTACCTGCGGAACTGGGGGCAGGATGGTTCGAAGGACTTGCCATGAAGAACAGGTATGCTCTGATCGCAAGACTGTCCCTGTGGGAAAGTCTGGACGCTTATCTGGACACTCTGGAGGAGGAAGACTTCAAGCGGGCGCTGGTGTTCCTGCGGCGGGCCTTTGCGGATTTTACCGCCATGGAGCGGGATGAAATTGCGGAAAATCTCGGTGAAGTCTGGGGACTGAACGGACAGCAGGTAAGCGAATCCGTAAACCAGGTCCTGCAGGAGACGGAGCAGAAATTAGTGGAAAGTCTGGAAGAGTTTGATTTTGATTTTTAATTTCAGAAAGGTGTGTATGGAATGAATCAGGAGGAACATATACAAAGATGGCGGTTGATCCTTGGGCAGGAAAGCCGGGCGCGGTTTGAAAAAATGGGGAACGCAGAGCTCTCGCCCGAGCAGGATCTGATGGATCAGGCTCTTGCCGCCATTTATAATAATACGGAGTCAGGAGGCTTCGGCAGCGGCGGAGCCGGAGCCGGAAACGGTCCTTCCAATCCCCGGATCAGCAAGTGGCTGGGAGATGTGAGAAGCCTGTTTGACAAGGAGCTGGTGACGGTCATCCAGGGGGACGCCATGACCCGATGCGGCTTAAAACAGCTTATCTTTGAACCTGAGCTTTTGGAGAATTTAGAACCCGATGTGAACCTGGCATCCACCATATTGCTGTTGAAGGATCAGATTCCGAAGCGCTCAAAGGAGAGCGTGCGCCTCTTTATCCGGAAAATCGTGGAAGAGATCAACAAGCTTTTGGAGCAGGATATCCGCAGGGCGGTGACGGCGGCGATCAACCGCAGGAAACACTCTCCCATTCCTTCTGCCGCGGCTTTGGACTATAAGACTACCATCTCCCGGAATCTCAAGCACTACAGCCGGGAGCTTCACACCATTGTGCCGGAGCATTTCTATTTCTTCGACAGAACAAGCACCACAGCAGCCAATAAATGGACGGTGATCCTGGATATTGACCAAAGCGGTTCCATGGGGGAATCGGTTATCTATTCCTCCATTGTCAGTTGTATCCTGGCCAGCATGTCCAGCCTGTCCACCCGGGTCGTGGCCTTTGACACGAACATTGTGGATCTGACGGAGAAAAGCGATGATCCTGTGGATCTGCTCTTTGGCTTCCAGCTTGGAGGAGGCACGGACATTGACAAATCGGTAGCCTACTGCCAGCAGTACATCGAGAATCCTTCCAAGACCCTCTTTTTCCTGATTTCGGACCTGGAGGAGGGCGGCAACCGGGCGGCGCTGCTGCGCAGGCTGGAAGAAATGAAGGAATCCGGAGTGACGGTGGTATGCCTGCTTGCACTGACGGAAAGCGGCAAGCCTTATTATGATGCGAGTATGGCGCAAAAGATAGCCGGGCTGGATATTCCCTGCTTTGCCTGCAATCCGCAGATGCTCCCGAATCTTTTGGAGCGTGCTCTGCGGGGGCAGGATCTGCAGGAATTTAGGAAGGAGTTTGAAAAGAGGAAAAAGTAACTTTTCGGCCATGCATTCATTAATTCCGCGCTGCCGGGCTATTATTCAAATACTGCAAAATTCCCATATGTATTGCCCAGGCCAGTTCCTCCTGATACTCATCCGAGCAGAGCTTCTCCGCCTCCTCGCTGTTGGAGAGGAATCCGCACTCAACAATGATGATCGGCACGCCGGTTTTTTTCAAAAGATAGTAACTGTCATTGGCCTTCACCTGCCGCTTATTCTCCGGGTCCACCTTCTCCACAAGCTGCCTCTGGACAGACTCAGCCAGTTCCTGTCCCTCCCTGCTGCCTGTGTAAAAAAACACCTGCGCCCCGTGTACATACTCTTCCGGGTAACTGTTCTGGTGAATGCTGACCGTAATCTGAGGTGCAGTCTCATCAATGATCGCAATTCTTCTCTTCATGTCCTGCACCTTTTTATTTGATGCGTCGGCATCATACAGCCCTTCGTCGCTCTCCCTTGTCATGATCACCTTCACATCATTTGCCTCCAGGTACTTCTTAAGCTTCCCCGCGATCAGCAGATTAATCTCTTTTTCCTCCACTCCGTTTATCCCTATTTTCCCGGGGTCTTTTCCGCCGTGACCTGCGTCGATCACCACACAAAATCTGGCATTTTCTTCGGATCTGCCTCCCTCTTCTCCTTTACCTACACCTTTTGCTGTAGTATACAGTACAACCTCTCTGCCGACGTACACAAGAGAAAGCAGAAGGAGCATCCCCACTGCTGCCGAAACCAGTCTTTGATTCCATTTACTCATATTGCTGCCTGCCGCCATAGTTTTTCCTTAAATGTATATTCTTCTTAATTTTTCTTTAAAACCTTCAAAAGTATTGCATTGTTCTTTTTTTTAGGCTAATATGGACTTAATCAAAAGACAATGAGGATATTTATGAAAAACTTCAGGAAAGTATTGGCTGTCATATTGGCTGTTGCAGCTGTCAGCTGCCTGACTGCTGCAGTAGTTTTGATCATCCGGCAGGTCAGTGACTATATACAGACCTCCAAAGACATGGAGGAGCTGCGGGCATCCGCAGATACAGTCGAGTCAGAAAATACCGTGCCTGATTCCGAGATTACGTCTCCTCCCGAATCCGTGGAGATGTCTTTCGAAGAACCCGCCCCGACTCCCCCGCAGGAAACTCCTGAACCGACTCCGGAGCCAACCCCTGAGCCGGTTGACAATCCCTACCGCGACAGCTTTCTTGCAAATGATGACATGGCCGCATGGCTGAAGATACCGGATACCGAAATTGATTATCCCGTCATGTGGACTCCCGAGGATGAGGAGTATTACCTCCGTCGGGGTTTCAACGGTTCGAAAAACGACAACGGCTGCCTTATCCTTGATACTGACAGCTGCCTGGAACCTTTGACGACGAATCTGATCATTCACGGACACAACATGAAATCGGGAGCCATGTTTGGTACACTGATGGATTACAAGGATGAATCCTTTTTTCAGGAGCACAGGACGATCACTCTGTACACGAAGGAATGCCAGCGCAATTATGAGGTTATCGCAGTATTTAACTCTCAGGTCTATAAAAAAACAGACCAGGTGTTCAAGTTCTACAAATTCTTTCAGGCTGACACCGCTGAGGAATTTGATGATTTTTATCAAAATATAAAGGCTCTTTCACTTTATGACACAGGTGTCACAGCAGAGTTTGGAGACTGCTTTCTTACTCTTTCCACCTGCGCATACCATGTAGAAAACGGGCGGTTTGTGGTGGTGGCAAAGGAAGTGGAAAGCGGGGATACTTATCTCCCCATTCAAAATTAAAGGAGGACTGAAAATGCACAAAAAAATGAAACTGTTTGTATCCATGCTTGCGGCAGCCGCAATGCTTGTTCTGCTGCCCGGCGGCAATGCCATGACTGCACACGCAGAGGAGGCAAAAACTTACTCTATTAAGTACATCGGAGGAGACATCAATGACTGGCGTTATGTGCCCGGCAACACTTTCGAAGATGGAATGTATCACCGGGAGCTTTACTACCTGAAGCTGAACGATTTGAAAGACGGTGACCTGATTGTTATATACCCCGGAGATGAGGTTCCAAACGGCAAAGAACTGGATCTCAGCGGCTTCAGACTAGGCAATCTGACCGTTCACCGGGATGCCAATGTTGTTGTCAAAACCAACGGCATCAAAGACTGCTATGTCCTTGCCGGCGCATACGCCGCTATCAACGGAGATGTTACCAATGCTCACCTTTATGACAGTGTTACCTGCAATTTTAACAACAATGTGCTGGATATGGTGCTGCATGTCTCAGGTGATGCTAAGTCCAGCATTGCCTGTACCGGTACTGTGGGAATGTTCCAGGTTCTGGAGGACAGCACAAACAACACAAGATGCGTATTTTATAGCATTCCCAATAACACCATGAAATTTTATGGCGGTGGAATCCAGTTCGCCAACTGTCCATCTGAACCCACAGAGGCATACCTTCAGGCAAAAGCTGCTGCAGGCGAAACAACAGCCGCCCCCGAAACCACCCCTGCACCGGCAGCTAATTCTTCCGAATATGACAAAGTACCAAAGACCGGCGAGAGCAGTCAGGCCGCTTGGCTGATCGGCCTGGTGGGTGCCGCAGCCATATTGTTTGCAGGAAGCTACGGGCTTTACAAAAAGACAAATTAAAGAAATGAACAGTTCAGCCATGTAATAATTTGCAGATTATGCAAAATCTTTACATGGCTGAATTATTGTCCTTATCTCAAATTGTCCCTATCTCATTTTGCCGTTCCCGCATATGCGGCTATCAATTCCCAGGCAGCCTTAGAGCCATAGCCCAGCCTCCAGACGGCAACACCGCCTATATTTCGTGCTCTCATGGCATTCAGCTTCACACTCAGGGATTCCGTATCCTCTATCCACATCTGGTAAACTGCACTTTCTCCCTGCCATTCAATATAGTTCTGACAGATTACATCGTCCCACCCTGCGTCTTCCGGTTTCTTTCCGTAGTTCTTCAGGCACTCCTCCACATTGCTGATCGTAATTGCCGAATCCGATACCACGGTTCCTTCCGTCTTCCACAGTCTGGTGTAGAAAGGAAGCGCATTGATTACTTTTTCTGCAGGGACATGCTCCAGTATCCGATCCAGCCCGCCTGTCACAAAATCGATGCTGGCCACGCTTCCCGCCTCCTGGCAGCCGCGCCAGTGCTCATCATACCCCATCATGATCACATAGTCCAAAACCAGTCCCTGAATATCCAGCCTGTAAATATTCGAAGAATTCAACGGCACCTTATCATCCACGGACAGAACCAGTCCGTTCTGCCTGCATAAAACCGACAATTCCCTCAGAAACTGGTTAAAATGCGGCCTGGCCTCATCAGACAATTCCTCAAAGTCAATGTTGATTCCGTCCAGTCCATATTCCAACGCCGTGTCTACCATGTTGCGGGACATCTCCTGCCTCCTTGTGGTGGAAGCAAGTATCTGATAGCTGTCAACCTCTGTTTTCGTATCCATGGCGTAGTTGAAATCATCCCATACGCCCCATACCTTCAGACCGTAACCATGGGCTTTTTCCACATATTTTGCTGAGGCAAAGGACCTGAATAGTTCTCCGTCACTGTCTTTCAAACTGAACCAGGTGGGTGCTATGACATTGATGCCCTTGCCTTCCTTCACCATCTCCGCCAGGGTGTCATTTCCACCCACACCCCCGATTGCGTGCCAGCCAAGACTTACCTTTCCCTCCATGGAAATGGATGTATACTCCTCCGGCACATAGTCGGTGACCGGTGTTTCCACCACCGTATCCAGATTGGTCAACCGCTTGTTCTCCACATAACCTATCATGGAATCAGAAGTCTTTACCTTGCTCCAGGTCTCCATTTCCTCCAGGAATTCCACCGTCTCCCCGGCAGCCAGTTCCCGGAGAATCGGACTCTTTATTCCACCCTGCACACGCAGCTGGGTTGCCTTCCCGATCGTATAGGTTCTGGCAACTCCCCACTCCGTGTAGAGCTGTAGATGTCTGTCAAACTTTTCATAGGAAAAATTTGCAAAGCGTCTGACATATTCGGCGGCAATGTACACCTGGTCGCCTGTCATATAGCACACGACATACTCTGTGGAGTGCGTTCCCTCACGGTCCTGATATCCCGACTCATCAAATGCCGCCGTTATAACATCATTTGCTGTGGTATACAAAAGCTTCCGCTCTCCCTTATCCACATAGAAAGTATCATTCAGGTAAGTCCGAATCGTATTCAAATCAAAGTATACGGTGCCGTTCTTTACCACCGCCTGCTCCTCAATTATCTTGTCCTGGAGCACTATGGCAAGATTTCCGTCGGCATCCCCGACGGCAGCATCCGTCACTCCGTAGTATTCATCCAAATCAGCCGTTTCCTTGCCATAGGAGTACTTATCTATGAGCTTTCCTCCAAATGCGACCCCTCCTATTATAACAATCAACAGCAGTGCAATTATTACCGGTAATGCCTTCTTCATAATCTGTTACATTCCCTTCTTTCATCCAAAAGTGTGTACGTGTAACTGTCCGTAATATATGGAAGCGAACAGTTACATCATACCACACTCGTCACTTTAAGTCATTACCATTTTTTTAAGTCTGTAACCAACACCGCCGTCATCAGCACGGGAGGCAATCCGTTTTATTATCCGGCGGGGTTTGGTTCCCGGGAGGCATGCCCGATTAACCGTTAAACACTTTGTCGAAACGAATTTGTTCAATATTACCGGCATCCCCAAATACATAATCTGCCATATAGGGGCTGTCCTCGTGCACTGCTCTCGCCGCTGCATCCCCCGGAAGCGCGGCCTCGCCGTCCACAAAAAGTTCCACCCCCTGACTGTACATTTGTTCCAGAAGAAGCCGCATGCGCTCTCTGGCATTTTCCAGTCCTGTTACTTCTCCATTCTCTTCATACAAGAGTATACCTCCTATCCGAATTTTAAACCAAAAGGATTGTGATGAATCGTAAATGCGCCCGGCTGTACTTTTACAGGCAAAAATTGCCAATATCCAAAGAGATTAAAATGAATTATTATTGTGAAAATATTAGTTGAAATACTACGATCAAGCAGGCACCAGCTCTTTTGTGTGCCAATACTTGTAAGACATCCTGTATCATATGTCAGATTACATTGAAATACCATATAATATATCAGGATGAAATGAGACGATATGTCCCCAAAGTAAAACTATATCAACCGGAAATACAGACCGCCGCCCCCTTTCCCGTACGGAATGCCGGAGGCACTTACAATGTGATTATAGACTATCGGCCTTGTTTTTTCAAGTACTATATTGCAAATTCTTAAAAAAGTCGAAAATTAAATCCTGCTATTGACTTACAGGTTGCGAGACGCTATCATACAAAGAAAGTACCGATTACTCGGCATACCTGCAATGCAGAAAGAAAGGGTTGTCGTATGAAAATAGAAAAGGTAAACGAAAATCAGATTCGCTGCACGCTGACCCGTGAGGATCTGGCAAGCCGTGAATTGAAAATAAGTGAGCTTGCTTACGGCACTGAAAAGGCAAAGACCTTGTTCCGTGACATGATGCGGCAGGCTAACTTCGAGTTCGGTTTTGAAGCGGAGGATATTCCCCTCATGATCGAAGCCATTCCCCTGAACGCTGAATGTATTGTATTGATCATTACCAAGGTTGAGGATCCTGAAGAGCTGGACACGCGATTTTCCCGGTTTGCACCTTCCGTCACCGAGGATGGCGAAGACGAATATGCGGCCGAGGAGCCGGATGAGGTTCTTGACCTGTTCCGCAAGCTTCAGACCACCCCGTCTGAGACAGAAGCCCCTGCGCATCCTGAAGAAACCGCCCTCTCCCGAATCTTCCTTCTGGATTCTCTCCGACAGGCTATAGATGTCTGCCGGCTTATCGCAGCAGGCTATAACGGTATGAGCGCTCTCTACAAAGATAACTCAAAACAGCAGTATTTTCTGATGCTGACATCAGATGCGGGACTCAGGGAGGAATTTGACAGGGTCTGCAACATTCTGTCGGAATACGGCACCCTGCAGCGCAGCTTTTCCGGCAGCGAAAGCTACCTGTCCGAACACTGTGAAGCGCTGATCCTCCATGACGCGGTGCATGCACTTTCCGGGACTTCGGCTTCGTAGGCAAACAATTCCGCCGGCTCACGGCCATGCCTCTGCGAACAGATAATTTTGCGGACCGGCTTATACCATTACAGAAAAAGCGCTCCGGACAGTTTGTCCGAAGCGCTTTCAATTCCACAGAATTCAACAGCCTTTTATATTTCCTCGATTGCCTTCATCAGCGCATCGATGTCAATACCGTGCACCATCGCCGCTTCCTCCAGGGACTCTCCCTGCGCGGATGGACAGCCCAGACAGTGCATACCTGCCTCCATCAGCACCGGCGCAACATCCGGGTTCGCACGCAGAATCTCCCCGATTGTCATCTCCTTCGTAACTCCGCTCATATTTTATTCTCTCCTTTCATATTATCGAATGACTAAAATGAACCTGTATTGGCTAACCTATAGTATAAGTTATTCCCCAAAATTTGACAAGCTATTCTTGAGTCGGCCGGCACGCACAACTGTGTACTCCAAAAAGTACACTCACACTCCTTGACTCTTTACACTGTTTTTCTTATAATAGTACTTAAGAATCAGAATCCAAATTTTTATAGGAGGTATTTCAAATGAAACCAATTGAAACAGATTTCGTGCGTGGCAAGTGGGACAAGGAAGTCAATGTTCGTGACTTCATCCAGAGGAACTATCATCCCTACGATGGCGATGATTCTTTCCTGGCAGGCGCTACGCAGAACACCAAGGACCTTTGGGCGATCGTGCTTGACCTGCAGAAGCAGGAGAGAGAAGCCGGCGGCGTCCTGGATATGGACACCAAGGTTGTTTCCACCATCACTTCCCATGGCCCCGGTTATCTGGACAAGAGTAAGGAGACCATCGTAGGCTTCCAGACTGACAAGCCCTTCAAGAGATCTCTGCAGCCTTACGGCGGTATCCGTATGGCAGAGAAGGCTTGCTCCGACAACGGCTATGAGGTTGATCCCGAGATCTCCGAATTCTTCTCTACCCACAGAAAGACTCATAATGCAGGCTGTTTTGATGCATACAATGCAGAGATGAGAGCATGCCGTTCCTCACATATCATTACCGGTCTTCCCGATGCTTACGGCCGCGGACGTATCATCGGCGACTACAGACGTGTGGCTCTGTACGGTATTGACAGACTGATCGAAGACAAGCAGGAGCAGAAGGATTCCACCGGCCGCGTTATGACCGATGACGTTATCCGCCTTCGCGAGGAGATTTCCGAGCAGATGGTTGCCCTGAAGATGATGAAAGAGATGGCTGCTTCCTACGGCTGCGATATTTCCAATCCCGCAACCAACGTTAAAGAGGCTATTCAGGCAGTATACTTCGGATATCTGTGCGCAGTTAAGGAGCAGAACGGTGCCGCTATGTCCCTTGGACGTACCTCCACCTTCCTTGACATCTATGCAGAGAGAGACCTGAAGAACGGCACCTTCACCGAGGAGCAGATTCAGGAGTTCATCGATCACTTTATCATGAAGCTGCGCTGCATCAAGTTTGCACGTACTCCTGAGTACAACCAGATTTTTGCAGGTGACCCCGTATGGGTTACCGAGTCTCTGGCCGGCGTAGGCGTTGACGGACGTCACATGGTTACCAAGATGAGCTTCCGTTATCTGCAGACTCTGTACAATTTGGGTGCTTCACCTGAGCCCAACCTGACCGTGCTCTGGTCTACCAGACTTCCTGAGGGCTTCAAGAGGTTCTGCGCTAAGACCTCCATCGAGACCTCTTCTATCCAGTATGAGAACGACGACCTGATGAGAGCAACCCACGGCGATGACTATGGTATCGCATGCTGCGTATCTTCCATGGTAATCGGCAAGGAGATGCAGTTCTTCGGCGCTCGTGCTAACCTGGCTAAGTGTCTGCTGTACGCTTTGAACGGCGGTGTGGACGAGGTTACCAAGAAGCAGGTTGGTCCCAAGTACCGTCCTGTTCAGGGTGACGTTCTGGATTATGATGATGTTGTAAGCAAGTTTGTTGACATGATGGAATGGCAGGCAGATGTTTATGTAAACACCCTGAACATCATCCACTATATGCATGACAAGTACTGCTATGAGAGAGCTGAGATGGCTCTGCATGACAGGGATGTGAAGAGATATTTCGCTACCGGTGTTGCCGGCCTGTCCATCGTAGCTGACTCCCTCTCTGCTATCAAGTATGCCAAGGTTGAAGTTATCCGCGATGAGGACGGTGTAATCGTTGACTTTAAGACCACCGGTGACTTCCCTAAGTACGGCAATGATGATGACCGCGTAGACGAGATTGCACAGTGGCTTGTCCACACCTTCATGACTGCTGTCAGAAGGCATCACACCTACAGGAACGGCATTCCTACCACTTCCATCCTGACCATTACCTCCAACGTTACCTATGGTAAGGCTACCGGTAATACTCCTGATGGACGCAGAAAGGGACAGCCTTTTGCTCCCGGTGCTAACCCTATGCACGGACGCGATACCCATGGTGCAGTGGCATCTCTGTCCTCCGTTTCCAAGCTTCCTTTCAAGGATGCACAGGATGGTATTTCCAATACCTTCACCATCATCCCCGGAGCTCTGGGCAAGGAAGATCAGGTATTTGCCGGCGACATCGAATTAGATCTGAATAAGTAAAGCAAATAATTAATAATTTTAGAGGAGACACTATGGACGACAAGAAGATGATTGACGACCTGATAAATATGCTGGATTCCGGCATGACTGAAGGCGTGGGACACATCAATGTGGATTACGATGAAGCGGAACAGCAGTCAAAGAACGTTCAGACAATGGGCTGTACAGATTGCTCCAGGACACCGTTGGCCTGCAGTGTACCTACCCTTGAGCAGGGATTGGATGATTACCATTAGTTCGTTCTCGGGTGTCACCCGACAAAAATTATACAGGAAAGCGGCAAAGCCGCTTTCCTGCACAAAATAAAGGAGGAAATCATTATGGCAACAAGTGCAGCACAGGTTGATAACCTTGTAAATTTATTGGATGGCTATGCTACCAAGGGCGGCCATCACCTGAATGTTAATGTCCTGAACAGGGACACTCTGCTGGATGCTCAGAAGCATCCCGAGAACTATCCTCAGCTGACCATCCGCGTGTCCGGATATGCAGTCAACTTCATCAAGCTGACTCCCGAACAGCAGGCTGACGTTATTTCCCGTACTTTCCACGAGGCTATCTAAGGCCGATAGAAAACTTATCCCTGGGCAGTTTTCTGCCCGGGGTCTTTTTATAGAAAAAGTGCAGGAGGCAAGTATATGCAAGGCAGAATTCATTCTTTGGAAAGTTTCGGAACAGTAGACGGTCCCGGCACACGATTTGTTGTATTTGTACAGGGATGCCCCATGCGCTGTGCCTATTGTCATAACCCGGATACCTGGGAGATGAACGGCGGCACGTTGATGGAGCCTTCTTACATTATTGAACAGTACGAAAGAAACAGTGCATTCTATGCCAACGGTGGCGGTCTCACCGTTACCGGCGGAGAGCCGCTGATGCAGATAGATTTTCTGATCGATCTGTTTACTCTGGCGAAGGAGCGCGGTATTCACACATGTATAGACTCTTCCGGCATTGCCTTTAACCCTGACAATTCCTCCCAGCGTGAGAAGCTGGACAAACTCATGGGCCTGACGGATCTTGTGATGCTGGATATCAAGCATATCGACCCGGAAAAACACAGAGATCTGACCCAGCAGCCTAACACTAATATTCTGAAGTTTGCGGAGTATCTGAATGAAAAACATGTTGACATGTGGATACGGCATGTAGTGGTGCCCGGCATAACGGATGATGACAAATATCTCTATGACCTGGGTTACTTCATCGGTCAGTTTGAAAACCTGAAGGCTCTGGATGTACTTCCCTATCACACCATGGGCGAAAAGAAGTATGAGAGTCTGGGAATGGAATACAAGCTGAAGGGGGTTCCCGCCATGGATAAGTCAAAACTTCTGGAGAAAAAGCAGGTTATTCTGGACGGTATCCGAAATCGGCGGAAAGAATCTACTAACCAAAATTAGTTATATCTAACATATATTTTTAATAATTTTGATGTTGTAATTATACCTGTTTTATATTACAATAGTTCTGGATATTGATAAATTTGTATCAGACAGTAAGGAGGATAAGGTTATGGCATATGAAATCGGTGATGCATGTGTGGCTTGTGGCGCATGTGAGGCTCAGTGCCCTGTCGGCGCTATCAGCATGGGGGATGGCAAGTTTGAAATCGATGCTGATAAGTGCATTGACTGTGGTTCCTGCGCAGGCCAGTGCCCTGTCGGTGCTATCGCAGAAGCTTAAAAAAGTGCCGCAAGCGGTACATTTTGAGAACAAAGTTTACAAGGAAAGGCGTCTCTATGAGATGCCCTTCTTTTTTTTGTTTAATCCAAATCCTTTTTTCGCTTTCTTCCGCAAAAGCTCGTCCATCTTTTTATAGTACTCCTCATCCCGTTCCTGCATCCTCTTGTCCCTGAGTTCATCCCTCTCTTCCTGCATCCTGAACTGATAATCCAGTTCCTTCACGACGCTTTCCTTAATCTCACGGCATAGCTCTTCGTTATTTTCCTGCAGCGTCTCCCGAATCAGCTGCTGCAGCAGCCACTGCAGCCTCTTGGATTTCTCTTCCTTTGATTCAGCTGTCAGCACGCCGCTTCCGGCCTGCACAATGCCTGCAGCAGGCATATCCGCTGCTGCGGGCTGACCCGCTGCGACTGGTATATCTGTACCAAATGATTCTTCTGTTGGCTGACCTGAGGGATTAGCTTGTCCCATGACCTGATTTTGACCTGCAGACTGTTGTCCTTGTATCTGTTTTAGATTTTCTTCTGCCTCTCCGGCACCCTTTTCCATACTCTCCGGCTGGCCGGACAGCAAATCCAGCTTTCCGTCTTTTAAAATCATTTTTATTGCCTTCAACTGCAATCCCCTCTCTTTCATTCCTTTTATTGTTTTAAAACGCTCCACATCCTCTTTTGTATAATACCGATGTCCCAGCTCATTTCTCTTGATCGGAAGATGCAGTTCTTCCTCCCAATAGCGCAGCACATGACTCTCCACCTTCACCTCTTTTGCAGCATCCGAAATAAATAAATAGTTTCCCATAGTGTCTCCTTTCTCCCAAAAGCAAAAAGAGAACAAGCCCTCCGCTCATTCTCTTTTGTAAATTAATATTAAAAATCTTCACTCTTCCTGTGCTCCAGATTTGCAAATCTGGTGTACTCAGGCAGCCATGCCAGCTTTACCGTGCCGATAGGGCCGTTTCTCTGCTTGGCAATGATCACCTCCGAAATCCCTGCCTCCGGAGAATCGTGGTTATAATAATCATCCCTGTACAAAAACATAACCACGTCCGCATCCTGCTCGATTGCTCCCGACTCCCTCAGGTCAGACAACATAGGCCTGTGATCAGGCCGCTGCTCCACCGCACGGGACAGCTGAGACAGAGCAACCACCGGCACACTCAACTCCCTGGCCAGCGCCTTCAGGGAACGGGATATATCGGAAATCTCCTGCTGTCTGGATTCCGTTCTGCCTCCTCCTGACATCAACTGCAGGTAGTCTATCATAACAATAGCCATATTATGTTCAAGCTTGTACTTTCTGCACTTGGAACGAAGTTCGGCAATGCTGATACCCGGCGTATCGTCAATGATCAAATTTGACTTTCCGATGGTGCCCGCACTCTCTATCAATCGCTCCCACTCCTGGTCGTTCAGCTGTCCTGTGCGGAGTTTTTGGGCATCCACACCGGACTCCTGGGAAAACATACGGTTTACCAGCTGTTCCTTGCTCATTTCCAGGCTGAACAGCGCTACCGTCATATTTTTCCGAAAAGCCATGTACTGTGCCAGATTCAGTTCGAACGCCGTCTTTCCCATAGAAGGACGAGCAGCCACAAGAATCAGATCCGAAGGCTGCAAACCTGCGGTACGATAATCCAAATCGATAAATCCGGTTGGGATACCTGTGACATTTCCCTTGTTCTTGGCCGCCATTTCAATTCTGTCCATGGCATTCATGACAATCTGGCGCACCGGCACAAAATCATCTGTGCTGCGCTTCTGCACAAGCTGAAAGACCTTCTTCTCTGTATCCTCCAGTATGTATTCCAGGCTTTCCTTGCCTGCATAGCAGGTATTCGCAATCTCCTCATTCAGGCGGATCAGCCTGCGGAGCGTGGCCTTCTCGGCCACAATATTGGCATAATATTTGATATTTGCAGAGGTCGGAACCGCTGTAATCAGGTCCCTGACAAATTCCAGGCTGCTTACCTCCGGCGGAACATCCTTCTCCTTCAGCTTATTCTGCAGAGTGACAAGGTCCACAGGACTTCCCGCGTCATTCAGCTCCACCATCGTCTCGTAGAGAATGCCGTACTGTCTGTTGTAAAAATCATCACCTGTAATCAGCTCGGACGCCACTACAATCGCTTCCCTGTCCATGATCATGGAACCTATGACACACTGCTCTGCCTCCATGCTGTGGGGTAATATTCTTTTTATTACATTTTCTTCCGGCATAACCCTGTCCTTCTCATGTTGTTACCTTTACTGTTATCTTTCCGGTGACCTGGGGATGAAGCTTGACGGAAACCTCATAGCTTCCCAGATTCTTTAATGCCTCAGGAAGCTGAAGTTTCTTCTTGTCCACCTCAAGGCCGTACTGCTCCTTCAGAGATGCGGAAATTTCCTTTGCCGACACGGAGCCGAAGGTTTTACCCCCTTCTCCTGCCTTAATCTTTACCTCTACAATCTTTTCCTCCAGTTCAGATGCCAGCGCCTTCGCCGCATCCAGCTGTTCCTGGGCGATTTTCGCATTGTTTGCATTTCGGAGTTTCAGATCATTCATGTTTGCGGGGGTCGCCTCCACGCCAATCTTCTTTGGCAGGATATAGTTTCTTGCATAGCCCTCGCTCACCTCGACAACGTCACCCTTTTTTCCAAGCTTTTTTTCATCCTGCTGTAAAATTATCTTCATAGTATCCTCCTTTTTTCATACCGGTTAACTGGCCGAAGAACGGCTCATCAGAAATGTTCCTTAGCTGTGAGTTATATATCCCCATTCTCCAGCATGGAGTCAATGGTTTGCTTCAATGCCCCGATGGCTTCTATCACTCCCACGCCCTCCATTTGACATGCGGCAGTGCTGAGATGTCCGCCTCCGCCCATTCGCTCCATGATAATCTGTACGTTCACCTCATCTATGGAGCGCGCGCTGATGTACACCTTGCCCTGATAGTCCGTCAATACAAAGCTTGCCTTGATTCCTTTGATGTTCAGCAGCTCGTTCGCCGCCTGGGCTCCGATGATCGTAGGGCTGGGAAGCTCGTCCGCCGTACAGATGGAGATTGCAAAATACTGTTTGTATATCTCCGCCTGACTGACCGCGTCCGCCTTTGCCTTATATTCCAGCGCCCCCTCCCGGAACAGCTTCCGCACACGGGTCACATCCGCGCCGTTCCTTCTCAGGAAGGCCGCCGCCTCAAAAGTACGCACACCTGTCTTTGTCATAAAGTTATTGGTATCTACCATAATGCCGGAGTACAGGCAGTCCGCCTCTTCCGTGCGGATCTTGATATTGTCGTATGTATACTGCAATATCTCAGATACCATCTCGGATGCCGAGGACGCATAGGGTTCCACGTATGTCTCTGATAGGCATCTCCGCGCCCCGGGGCGGCCGGGGCGGGGGGGGGGGGGGGGGGGGGGGGGGGGGGGG